>JAEZKL010000135.1 GCA_023415475.1 Bacillota bacterium
TACCTTTTCTTCTTCTAATAATTGTTCAAAACTCTTCTCTGACATAGCGGTATGAACCTCCTTGATAATATTGTTTGGGGTCGATGCCCCTGCTGTAATACCTACGTTTCGATAAGATTTAAACAAATTTAAATCCAGGTCATCAAGTTTCTGTATATAGTAAGTATTTTCACATTCTTTTTTGCAAATTTCATAAAGCTTTCTCGTATTCGAGCTATGCTTACCACCGATTACAATCATAGCATCGGACTGCTTAGCCAACTGATATGCCTCGGACTGCCTTTCTTCTGTGGCATTGCAAATTGTGTTTAAAACAAATATATCATAACCCTTTTTTAATATAATTTCAACTAAATCTTGAAATTTCTTGTAATTAAATGTCGTCTGTGCTACGATACATATTTTCCGTTCTTTGGAAACGTCAAAATTTTCGGCTTCCTCTTCGCTTTCAATCACGGTATAGTCAGAGGAATCGGTAAGCGAAAAAGCTGATTTACACCATCCGATAATTCCTTCCACCTCTGGGTGAGTACGATTACCGACGATGATTATATGTTTTCCTTCTTCGCTATTATCCCTGACAACCTTATGTATTTTTTTGACATAAGGACAGGTGGCATCGATCAATTTGTGACCATGGGAGGAAAGCTCATTTTGTAAAGCTTCCGAAATACCATGGGAACGTATAATTATTGTTCCCACCGGTAACGTTTTTAATTCCTCTGGAGCATCAATAACTATAACACCTTTTTTATTTAAATCTGCAACGACTTCATCATTATGAATAATCGGACCATAGGTGTATACCTTTTCTCCGCTCTCAATCGCTTTATATACTAAATCAACCGCTCTTTTTACCCCAAAGCAAAAACCGGCACTTGTTGCAGTTGTAATCTTCAATCTGTTCTACCTTCCTTTCTGCAAAATGAGCATCAAGCTAAGTTCAAACATAAAAGCCTTTAAAGCAGTAAGCAGACCCAAAACTGCAAGGATATCTGTAGGATTTCGAGCCTGTTCTGAATAGTTACTATTTTTCTATCAACTCTTGATACAGTTGCATTATCTTGTCCACGACCTCATCGATGGTAAGGTCGGAGGAATCTAATAATACCGCATCCTTTGCCTGCCGCAGAGGGGAATGCTCTCTGGTCATATCTCTTTGATCTCGGTCAATAATATCCTGCTCGATTGCTTCAATGTCTGCAGTCACACCTTTATCTTTAAGCTCTGCCCATCTTCTTCTGGCACGCTCTTTGGAAGTAGCGGTCAGATATATCTTTAAATCAGCATCCGGAAGCACACAGGTTCCGATATCTCTTCCATCCATAACGACGCTTTCCTTCTTAGCCAGATTCTGTTGCAATTCTACCAGCTTAATACGGACTGTCTTATTCACGGATGAGGCACTTGCCATGTTTCCGACTTCTTCCGTACGAATCAAACTATTGACATTTTCTCCGTTCAGGATAACGAACTGCTCGCCGTCCTTATACTCAATCGTAATGTCTACCTCTTTACAGGCTGTATCAATTCGTACAGTGTCTGATGCCTCGATGTTATTTCGTAAAAAAAACAGCGCCATAGCACGATACATCGCTCCGGTATCAACGTAGATGAAGCCCAGTCGCTTAGCTAATCGTTTTGCTATGGTACTTTTACCGGCTCCGGCCGGTCCATCAATTGCAAGATTGAAATTCTTCATAACAATCCACCTCCGAGTTTCTTTATGTGAAATGTATATTATACGGATAATCCCGCCAGATATCCGGTAGACCAGGCGATTTGTAGATTATAACCACCGGTCAGGGCATCCAGGTCAAGAACCTCTCCTGCAAAATATACATTTTTCACTATTTTTGATTCCATCGTGGAGGGGTTAATCTCCTTCACGTTGATCCCACCCTTTGTAATAACAGCCTGATTGTATTCGCTGAGCTTGGTAATATGAAGTGTAAAATGCTTTAACAAGCCGACGAGGGCTAGCCGTTCTTCCTTCGTTATTGAATTTACTTTCTTTTCCGAATCGATTGGGCTTAGACGAATAATAACATCTATTAGCTTATTTGGCAATAGGTGGTCCAAGGAATTCTTAAATTGTTTATTTTTAAATTCTTCAAAATCCCGTAATATTCGTGTATCCAGCTGCTCCTCGGTAAGGGCAGGTTTCAAATCGATACTTAGCGTAATCGGCTCTTTATGTTTCAGATAAGGAATAATATAACTACTGGCACTTAGGATGACTGGTCCGCTTACACCAAAATGAGTAAACAGCAGTTCTCCGAAATCCTGATATATTTGCTTTGTTCCGCTTGTGATACTAACTTTTACATTTTTGAGGGATAACCCCATCAGCTCCTTCACAAAGGTTTCTTTGGTATGAAGCGGAACCAGAGAAGGGTAAAGCTCTGTAATGGTATGCCCCATTGCTCTGGCGAAGGAATAGCCGTCACCGGTCGAGCCGGTGATCGGGTAGGATAAACCGCCTGTAGTGATAATGACAGAATCACCCAGGAAGGTTTCCTCGGAATTCTTTATCCTCAAGCCATGAAAGCTGCCATCCTGAACAATAATCTTAGTAACCTCACTTTTATACCGTATCATAACCGACAATCGCTCCAGCTCCTTGCGGAGCACTGCGATGACATCCGAGGACTTATCCGATTCGGGAAATACCCTGTTTCCTCGCTCTACCTTAATGGGTAAACCGAGCTGCTCAAAAAACTCCATGGCTTCATAATTGCTAAAGGTATGATACGCTTTAAACATGAATTTGGGATTGGTTACCACCTGCTCAAAAAAAGTTTCTTTATCACAGGCATTGGTAAGATTGCACCTTCCCTTTCCTGTTATAAACAGCTTTTTCCCGAGCTTTTCATTTTTCTCCAGTAGCACCACCTGATGGCCGCCTCGTGCTGCTGCAATGGCAGCAAGCATTCCTGCCGCTCCTCCTCCAATCACATATACCTTACTCATAACGATCAATACCTTTCTTTATATCCATGAAATCAAGAGAACTTCATTGTGCAAGCACATGAAGCTTCTCGATTAACAGGATAATTTCCTGACAAGCAGATTAGCAACTCAATTACGAAGTAATTGAGTTGTCGTTGCACTTATCCATGAAATCAAGAGAACTTCATTGTGCAAGCACATGAAGCTTCTCTTGATTAATAGGGTAATTTCCTGATAAGCAGATTAGCAACTCAATGACTGCGTCATTGAGTTGTCGTTGCACTTATCCATGAAATCAAGAGAACTTCATTGTGCGAGCACATGAAGCTTCTCTTGATTTCATGGACTAATCTGCTATGTCGCATAATAAAAGATAACATAGTATTAGGTAATTGTCGAATACAAAATACAGTATCGCAATTACCTAATAAAAATTTTTCTTATTCAGGATAATCTAAAATTAACTTAACGTACTTTCTATCCTCTATTTTTCTTCTAAATAAACATCATTTAATTCAAATTCAAAATGCCCACTGGTATAGGCTTCCCCTTCAGCACGGTATATTACCTTTTTATAATCCTCCAGATTATCAATTAGGCTCTGAGCAATCGCGTCCAGTATTGCCGCCTCATAGCCGGAACCCATCTCACTAAGGGGTGCCTTATCCTTATAAAAGCTGACGATAACGGCATCACCTTCATAGCTAACCTTTTCAATACCTACTTCAATCGATCGATCAGCCATTGATTCAACCACTTTTTCAACAATCAGGTCAGGAGTAATCTTGGTATCTGCCGGAACCAATGCAGTTTCTATTTCAATCTCACCGGAATCTACATTCACGGTATACAATGGCAGTTCAACATTCTTTGTAGGTTGGATGTCGGAAGGAGTCGGTGTCGGTTCTTCCGTTTCTACAGCCTCTGTGGAACTGTTTCCTTCGGGGGTGTCTACTGCGCTCGATGAAGGATTATTCTCATCTTCACTCGGAGCTAAGGTGATTACTGAACTACTATCGTCCTCGGTTTCATCGAAGAAATCAAGGTGGAATATATTGCATCCGGCTAAAAGGAGCAAGCCCGTAGTCATCAAAATTAATAAGAAAAATCTCTTTAATCGTTCCATATATACCTCCTATATGATACAAGGCAGTGTGAATTATAAAGAATGAATTGCGCAAACACAAAATAGACGTTGAAAATTGTGCGTAATATACATATAATTCCAACCACTTTTTACTATAAGCCTAACGAAGATCTTCATTGTCTTAACAATAGCTTATAACTGTGTCATTTCTATGGTATTATGGAACATTTTATTAAATTTCAATAAATCTTCCTTTGGCAAATGTAAATGTATTCCACATAAAACAACCATTGGTAAATATCATATCATGATGGGGCAATTCATGACAAGTAAAAAGACTTATCAACTCATTTATAATTGTCTTCGTAACAGATCCAGTGCCGCAATTACACTTTGATCCCTAATCTTAAGACGGTTCCCTTTCAATCGAAGCTCCTTCACCGTTACCTTATCCTTCACCAAGCAGGCAATGTAAACGAGACCGACCGGTTTGTCCTCGGTTCCGCCATCGGGACCGGCAATGCCTGTGATGGCAATTGCCGTTTCAGCTTTCGCCGTCTTGGCGGCGCCCCAGACCATTTCCTCTGCAGTGCGATGGCTGACAGCTCCATAGGTATCCAAGGTCTCCTCTCTGACCCCGAGATATTTCATCTTGGCCTCGTTGGAATAGGTAATAAAGCCTTCCTTTAGAATACCCGACACGCCTGCCACATTAACCAGACGTCCTGTTAACATACCGCCGGTACAGGACTCTGCGGTTGCAATCGTATAGTTTTTCTCCTGAAGTTTTTTGACTACTACTTCCTCCAGGGTCTCCTCTTCAATGGTACTGTAGATGTTGTCACCAAAGCGACGGTATAATTCCTCCACCACCGGGCGGATTAAGTTGACCGCTTCCTCCTTTTGATCCGCTGAGGCAGTTACTCTGAAATGTACCTCACCATTCTTGGCATATGGTGCAATGGTTGGGTTAGTCTGGGCATCAATCAGATCCATGATATCTGTCTCTGCTTTACTCTCACCAATTCCGCAGATCTTCACCATACTGGATACAAAGATTTTATTCTGTTTCTTTGTAAGATAAGGATAAATTGCTTCCTCAAACATGGGAATCATCTCGTTCGGTGGACCAGGCATAAGAATAATTGTCTTGCCCTCCTGCTCTACGATATAACCCGGAGCAGTCCCGTTATTATTCTCTACAACGATAGAACCATCAAGCTTCAAGGCTTGTTTCCAATTATTCTCCGTAATAACCGCACTGACTTCCTTTTGATACCGAAAACGGAAATATGAATCGATATGCTGTCTTGAGGCTTCGTCCATAATCAGATCCCGCTCCAGTACCTTTGCTACCGCTTCCTTTGTCATATCATCCTGGGTTGGACCGAGACCTCCGGTTAAGATCAGAATGTCAGAACGGTTTAAGGCAGTTCGAATACTTTCGCAAAGCCGGCCTTCATTATCTCCGACGGTAATCTGATAATAAAGGGAAAAGCCTAACTGGGCACATTTCTGGGATAAGTAATTTGCATTGGTGTTCACAATATTACCAAGTAATAATTCTGTTCCTACACTGATTAATTCAACGGTCATAGTTTCCTCCTTTAGAATCATGTATTAATAAATACCGGTTTTAGTATAAAAGACACTACTTCTAACGCCTCAAGGCACATAAGAAATAGTGTCATAATATCCTGCTGAATTCTGCAATTTTATTAGTGTGTTTCCTTCAATACCTTTTTATTCTTAATCAAATAATCTATTAAGGAGATGATAGTTAACGCAGCCGAAAGATAGATCGCAATCTGCTCCAGAATATTAATGAATACATTATCCAGATTGATAATCAGCATAATACTCATTACCATCTGTACAGTGGTTTTAACCTTTCCCCACCAGCTGGCTGCTATCACGACACCGTTATCGGAGGCAATCAGTCGAAAGCCGCTGATAATGAATTCTCTCGCGATGATGATAATAACAATCCAGGCCGGTAACAGCTTAAGCTCCACCAGGCAGATTAATGCACTGGATACAAGCAGCTTATCTGCCACAGGATCCATGAACTTACCGAAATTGGTAACCAGATTATGCTTCCTGGCAAGATATCCGTCCAGTAGGTCGGATAAGGCAGCAATGATAAAAATGGCTGCGGCAATATACTTGCCTCCGGGAATAGAGGATACCAGCATAAATATAAGAAATATCGGTATCATACATACTCTGAAAATAGTTATTTTATTCGGTAGATTCATCGTTATAAGCTCCCTTCTAATAACTCACCAATGAGATCGTAGCCCTTAGCACCGGTAATGATTGCTTTCACAAGATCGCCGGATATCAGCTCTCGATCCGAAGATAAGAATACAAACCCATCCACCTGCGGTGCATCCATATAGGTTCTTCCGATATAGACCTGGTCTTCATCCGCAATTCTTCCCTCAACTAATACGTCGAAGGTCTTACCGACTAAGCTTTGAGTTCGTTCAAAAACATTTTCCTGCTGAAGCTTCATGATTTCCTTTTGTCTCTGTTTCTTGACCTTAGCCAAAATCTGAGGCTTTAATTTAGCTGCCGCTGTATTATCCTCTTTGGAATAGGTAAATACACCAAGACGCTCAAATCGCATCTCCTTCACAAATTCCATCAGCTCCTGATGCTCCTCCTGTGTCTCGGTAGGAAAACCGGTAATCAGTGTGGTGCGAAGCGCAATATCAGGAAGATTCTTACGAAGCTTTGTTATAATATTAATAAGATCTGCTTTGTTCGTTCTCCTTCCCATCAGCTTCAGAATTCGGTCTGAGGCATGTTGAATCGGGATATCCAGATAACGGCAGAGCTTGGGCTCCTGCTTCATTGTCTCAATCAACTCATCCGTGATCTCCTCCGGATAACAATAAAGAATACGGATCCATTCGATACCGTTTATCTTGCATAATTCATGAAGCAGCTTTGATAAACGTACCTCACCATAGATATCCTTACCGTATAGAGTAGTCTCCTGAGCAACAAGTATCAGTTCCTTTACCCCCTGTTCGGCAAGATAATTCGCTTCCTCAATTAAGTCTTCCATTGGAACACTTCGATAGTTTCCTCTTACCTGAGGTATGATACAGTAAGTACAATGATTATCACAGCCTTCTGCTATTTTTAGATAAGCAAAATAACTACCTGAGGTCAGCATGCGCTTATTGTTTGTCTTCGGAAGCAACTCCAGGGATTCAAAATGAGTATGCTGCTTTCCGTCTGTGATTTCTTTGATTACTTCTATAATCTTTGCAAAGCTGGAGGTTCCGAGAAGTGCATCCACCTCAGGAATTTCCTTCAGTATCTCTTCTTTATAACGCTCGGCCAGGCATCCGGTTACGATTAATGCCTTCAGATTGCCATTTTTCTTATATTCTGCCATTTCCAGTATCGTTGTAATACTTTCTTCCTTCGCATCATGTATGAAGCAACAGGTATTAATTATAATGATGTCAGCTTCCTGCTCCTCGCTTGTAATCCGGTATCCGTTCTCATTCAGGATACCGAGCATATTTTCACTGTCTACCAGATTCTTATCACAACCCAGTGAGATAAAATATATATTCATTATTCCTCCGTATTTTCTCTTCGTAACATTCTAGGTTTCAACGATGAACGCCAAAAGAACAAGGAGTTTGCACATAGGTGCGAACTTCGCTGTTCTTCCTAAGAATTTTAATTCTTTATTCACCCTACCTATTGTATATTAGCTTGTTTTTAACTGCAACAAACATTGTAACAGCTTTTATCTAAAAAAGAAACAGTTTTATTCCATACTGATTATAATATTATTGAAACTATCCTTGACAGTCTCGAAAATCCTATAACCTTCCTCGCTACTTTAGGCTATTCCTCTGTTTCGTATAGTTACATATGTTTCAAGCCGGCAATCGAATAATCTTTTTTCATGTCCTTTACATGCTTCATTAGGTTATATTGTAAACGGAAGGGCTTATAATCACCTACCAAAACAGAATTCATATAACGATTAATGCAACGTTTGTCTCGTTTGTTCTCAAGGCTTCGAAGCCCCAATTCCAGGTTTTTACGAACACGGAGCATTGCTCTGCTATGGTCCACGGTAGTGATTAGGATTCCATTATCAAAAACCAGCTCAATCAGCTTCTGATAAGAGAAATATGCAGGAACCTCCCCCTTCAGATAATACTCCTTCACTATATTTGCACCGATTAAGATGGCACCGTTATAACTAACCGGAAACTCTTCAAAGGAATGCTTCTGAGAGTAGCCTTCCATATGGATACCCCCCAACTTCATTGCTTCATTGGTGAAGAGATCCAGACGGCTTAACTGCAACCGATAATCCTTTAATAAGAAATGACTGGAAAAGGAGCATTGTAAAGAAGCAGCAGAATTAGGTAAATACCCCAAAGCAATCGGGTGGATAATACATTCCTGTTCAGCCGCCAATATGGTATATTCCGTATTCTTATAATTCATTATTTGTACAATATTCATTACTTGGTTCTCCACTCACGTTCAATAATCCTGATAAGCAAAAGAGGGATAAAAAAATTAAATACATGAAAACGACTGATCCATCACGGCCGTTTCAACACAGTTATTCATAAGCATTGCTATTGTCATAGGTCCCACACCGCCGGGAACCGGTGTTATGGCAGATACATGCTCGATGACATCCGCATAATCAACATCACCACATAATTTATTAGCTGCATCCCTGTGCATTCCGACATCAATTACTACTGCGCCTTCTTTGATATACTCCCGATTCACAAAGAGAGGTTTACCGATTGCAACGATTAAAATATCCGCACGCTTTGCAACCTCCTTCAGATTCTTAGTTCTGGAATGACAGATTGTTACGGTTGCATTCTCACGTAGCATTAAAAGAGCCATCGGCTTTCCTACAATATTACTTCTTCCTATGATGACACATTCTTTTCCTTCTATCTCAATTCCGGAACGCTTCAGCAGTTGAACGACACCGGCAGGCGTACAGGATACAAAGCCCTTTTGTCCGATGCTCAGGGCTCCGACACTCTGTGGGTGGAAGCCATCCACATCCTTTGTGGGAGCAATCGTCTTGATAATTAAGTCCTCATCGATATGGGAAGGCAATGGTAATTGAACCAATATGCCGTTAACACTCGGATCCGAATTTAATTTATCAACTAAGTTCAGGAGTTCCTCCTGTGTCGTATTCTCCGGAAGCTCATAGGAAAGAGAACGGATACCGATATATTCGCAAGCCTTTTTCTTATTACCTACATACACCGTAGAAGCCGGATCATTACCTACCTGGACAACAGCCAGTGTTATCTGAACGTCTTTCTCCGACAGCTTTGCCACCTTTTCCTTCAACTCGTCCTTAAGCTCACCGGATATCTTCTTACCATCAATGATTAATGCCATAATAACCTCCATTTACCGAAAGGCAGTTCAAGTATACCTGCCAATAATCCTTCATTGATATCAATCATAATATATTCTTCGCGATATCACAAGAAATATTTACTAACTATACCTGTCTACTCTTTGTATTAGTTTGTGCCGTAGTTTCTAGGAAGATCAATATTCCTTGAGGCAATGGTATTCCGGTATTCGTTTGCGGAAACTCCGACATTTTTCTTAAATACCCTTGAAAAATGAGCCATATCAATAAAGCCCACACGCTCAGCAATATCCCCGATACGTAGCGAGGGATCGCAAAGGAGCTTTTGAGCTTCCTTGATTCGGACATTGTTTAAAATCTCGGAAAAATTCTGGCTAAGGTTACGATTCAAAAGCTTGCTTAGGTGCCATTGACTGACATATGTCTTCTCGGCTACTTCACAGAGGGTAATCTTATGGAAATAGTTCTGTTCTATGTATTTCATTGCATTATTCACTATAAAATTACTTGCTTCATTATCGATATGCTCGCAATCCTCTTCCTTATCCGCCCCCGGTCGAAGTCCTTTGTCTGTCAGATTCCCTGCCATTGCCGTAATCGCTTCCTCCAGCTCCTCCATACTCGAGGGCTTTAGCAGGAAACGGCTGACACCAAGGCGAATGGCGCTTTGTGCATATTCGAATTTACGATAGCCGGTAAGGATACTAATTTCCATATCTGAAAATTCACTCTTTAAGCCCGCAATCATAGATAGACCATCCAGATCGGGCATAGATATATCGGTAATTACAATATCCGGCCGGTGCTTTCGTATGATCTGAGCACCTTCAGTTCCGTCATTCGCAGTAGCAACAATCTTACAATTAAACTGATCCCATTTAATCATCCGGGATATTCCCTCTACTATGATTGGTTCATCATCAATAATTACTACTTTATACATAATGCTGCTCCATTCTGCCGATTGGCGATTAAGGATTTATTTTGCATTAATCTCTAATACTTCATTCAACAGCTCCTGCGCTGTCCTGGTACCGTTAGATACATCGACAATACCTGCGACTAGGGTATTATAAGCCTCCTGTGTGATACGTGAGTCGGTCGGTGTGGAGATACTGGTCGCTGTACTGGAGTAATCCAGGCCGGAAATTTCGAGAGGAGTCATATCAGCCAAAGGCTCTACTCTGGCCGCTGCCTGACCGTTACCGCCCCAGTAGATCGTAACGGACTCGGAATTGGTATGTGCCATAACAAATTTTACGGCTGCGTCCCTCTTATCCATATCTTCCCAAGCTTTCTTCGTAATATAAAAGCCGGAGGAGATACCGCCAACCATACTACCCTGCTGTGCTTTCCCACCTGGAATTACAGGAAAGGAAACAACAACGGTATTCTTCTGATCGGGAATACCGCCTGCATACCAGGAGCCGTCTAGCTGCATCGCAGCCTCCTTATTCTTGAACATTTCACCGGCATAATCATTATCAATGGTATCCGTATCCTGCGGAAAAGCACCCATATCCCGTAATATCTTAAACATCTCAAGACCCTTACACCAATCCTCCGGCGCTGTCTTAGGAACCGTCTTATAGCCCTCGGGACCTGCTGCAGACAGCATCAGAAACTCTATCCAATAATGAGGAACATTATTCAAGGATACGGCAATCGGGACGATACCATTCGACTGGAAGGTCTCAATTGCCTTCACCATCTTATCCCAATCGGTAGGTAAATCCAGATCGTATCGGTCAAATAAATCCTTGTTACAAAATAAGCCTTCCCAATAACCGGTGGTAGGTACGGCTCTTTGAACCCCGTCCGGGTTGGCTGCCGCCGCTAAACCGGTCTCCAGTGTATCACCGGCATATTCGGGATATACCGTTTTAATCTCTTCTATCGTTATAAATTTACCCGCCGCAAGTACATCACTGGCATTTGCATCAATAAAATACTGAATAACATCCGGTTCGTTACCAACCGCAAAGTCGGCGGCAATTTTAGTCTTCCAATCCTGATCTGCTGACTGCGAATCATCCTCTACGGTTATGTAGGGATAATCCTTCATGAACCTGGCATTAATGGTTTGATAATTACCGGCATTAGCATCCGTACCTCCGAACATGGATACCGTGGTCAAAGTCACCGGATTCGGGGTGACTTCGGATAGGTCTGTATCCTCCAAAGCCCGTTTATTTGAGGTCTTGACTGCATTATTTATGCCACAGCCTGCTATAATCGTAAGAATAAGAACAAATACAAGAAGTAGGGATCCATATCTTCCCATGCTTTTCATAATGAAATCCTCCTAAAGTCCATATGATTATGCCTTATACAGAGATGGACATACTTCTCTGTATTATATATTATAGAAATAATTCTCAGAAATGGCTTTGCTTATATTTGACATTTCTTGTTCAAACTTGTGATTTGTCAACAGAGGATTATAAACTATTCTCTGCTAGGCTTCGAATTTGTTCCAGGGGAGATTGGGTAAATTTGATTTTAACTTAGTAGGATCGTAATCCAAGGGTATTGTTATAGTGGAGGCAGTCTCTTCTTCCGCAATCGGTTCAATCGTTAAGCCATACTCCTCACCATAGATTAGTTTGATTCGCTCATTTACATTATGTATGCCCAAGGCTTCATGCCTTCCAACCTTTTCCCCTTCCTGCTCATACCTTCCTTCCAGTATGCTGCGGACTCGTTTCAGATCTTCTTCTGTCATCTCTTTACCGGTGTTTATGATCTGAAGAATTGCATTCCTTTCCTTCTTGTATACCTTAATCCAAATGGTTCCGTTCTTCACTTTCTCTACGCCGTGGACCACAGCATTCTCAATCAAGGGTTGAAGAATGAGTTGTGGCACCTCCAGCTGAAGCAGTTCATTATCTATCTCTTTCTCAATTTTCAATCTCTTGCCAAAGCGCATAGAGATAATGTAACAGTATGCATCCACGCAACGAAGCTCCTCGGCAAGGTTGATCATCTTCTTGTTCGAACGATCCATACTGTAATTGAGTAAGGTACCTAAGGCTTCTATCATCCTTGAGACAGTGACATCACCAGCCATTCGGGCCTGCCAATTCATCATCTCCAATGTGTTATTAAGAAAATGTGGGTTAATCTGGGATTGTAATGCAATGATTTTTGCGTCCTTTCTTGCCAGCTTCTCACTATAAGCATATTCAAAAAGATATTTTATCTCCGAGGACATCTGATTGAAGGAGGATTTTAACACCTCGAATTCGGTATTCGGCATTGGTCTGCCCTCCACCTGCATACCGATATCACCTTTTTCGAGACTTTTTGCTGCCTCAATCATTACTCCCATAGGTTTGGTAATATGATGAGAGATAAAGTAAATCATACAGATAAATACCGGAATAATAATGATCGAAATCATAAACATAACACGATACAAATCCTGCAGCTCGGAAAAGATTACTCTTTCATTGACAACCAGGATGGCACCAAAATGAAAATCATCATATTTTTGCTGATAGATCATACCGGTATAAGGCTTATCCTGAAACTTCTGTAGCTTGCGATTCTTACTTGTGGAATACTGAGCCTTCAACATATTAATGATTCCTGCATGGCTCGATGTGTTTAGTCTGGTATCATAGGTAATCATCGAATTCGTATCATTGATATAAAAGGCTAACTCATAATCCTTATCCAGAAAGATTCCGTCAATCAGCTTATCCTTGTTCAGTTCCAATATTAAGGTACCGAATTTGGTATAATTAGTCGTGGTATAGAGATTTCGAATGATATAGATTTTACCGTTGATTACCCGTATATGAGCATCAGACGTATCCTGTCCGGTAATCGACTGAGCTTCTGCGGCAACCTCCTTCTTATATATATCAATGTATTTACTTTCCTTCTGCTTCGTATAATAGATTCTCTCCGGCTCGTCACTTAGGTAAAAAACCGCAATCTCAAAACGGTTATCATTATAGAACTTACTGGTCAAATTCCCAGTAATCTGGCGATATAATTCAGATTTCGTAATTTTATTATTATCATATTTACGCCAGGCCTTTTCAATCACCTGTTCGTAGGAGGTTTTCTTCGAGATATCAATTGCTTCATCAATTCGCTGAGCATTGAAATAGGTGAAATTCTTCAACCCCTCTTCCATCAGATCGGTGGTCTTTCCGATAATGTTATTCAGATAGGATACGGTCATAAAGCTGTAAAGTAAGCCAACGGGAATCATCCATACAATCACTACTAATACCAGTAAGGTCCGCCGTAAAGAGAATATCCTTTTCATCTGATAAGCCTCCATTTAATCGAATAGAAAAGGGTTACCCAACGGATAACCCAGTGTTAGTTAATATAATTATAACATTTTATATAAGGATTCGGAACTCATAATATCAACTTTGATTAGGAACTGTGAAAAGGTACAAGCTACTCCCCCAGTCCTAAGAAGGTCTCAAAGACCCGGCAGATATGTTTCTCCTGGCCTTCTATCGGCATCTCACAGAAGATACGAAGCAAAGGCTCCGTTCCTGAGAAACGGATTCCGATCCAACCTCCGTTCTTAAAGTATAGCTTACAGCCATCCAGATATGAGATTTTCTCCACCTCCAGTGGCAGCTCCGGAAGTAATTTATCCACCAGTAATTGCTGATAGATATCCTCCTTCTTCTGCTGGTCAAAGCGATAATCACGCTCCTCCATATAAGTACAGCCGTACTCCTCATAGATTTCCTGAACAATCTCAGACAACTTCTTGCCTACTACAGCAATCATTTCAACCAATAAGGCTGCGGCATATACCCCGTCCTTTCCCTTAATGTGACCGCGGACCGTCAGACCACCGGAGGATTCTCCGCCGATAACAGCATCGGTCTCATTCATTTTAGAGGAGATATGCTTAAAGCCAACCGGCACTTCATAACATTTTTCCCCATAGCTCTCCGCCACCTTATCCAGCAAATGAGTGGTTGCGATGTTTCTTACTGCAGCACCCTTCCAGCCCTTGTACTTTAACAGATAATAATATAGAAGTACAAGAATATCATTTGGATGTAAGAAGCGTCCGTTATCATCGATTACACCGATACGGTCCGCATCTCCGTCCGTAGCTATTCCGATATCACAATGATGGTCAATCACGTAATTCTGCAGGCTTCGCAGTGTAGCAGCCGAAGGGGATGGCAGCTTCCCGCCAAATAAGGTGTCGTGGCGATCATGGATGATAGAGACATCACATCTGGCTGTCAGTAAAATAGTACGAAGAGAAGTCTCACTCACCCCGTACATTGGGTCCAACGCGATGCGAAGTCCGCTGTCACGAATCGCCTGCATATCAACATTACTTATGATATTATCGATGTATTCGTTCAGAGGATTTAGCTCGAAAATCAAACCGATCTCCAAAGCCTTATCATAATCCATGTCTTGGATAGTTCCCTCTTTTACATCATTAATATAGTTTTCAATTTCCTGGGTCTGAAATTCATCCGCATCTCTTCCGCCATAGGTAAACACCTTAATTCCGTTATAAATCGCAGGATTATGGCTGGCAGTGATCATCATTCCATATGGAAATTCATGCTTCATCACATAATACATGATGAGTGGTGTGGGTGAAGAACGGTTGATCAGATAAGCCTTAATTCCTTCTGCTGCAATGACCTGAGCTGCCCAACGCATGGATTCCTTGGAAAGAAAGCGGCGGTCATAACCGAGAACAATTCCTTTTTCCGCCACCCCTTCATCCTTCATTTTCTTAGCCAGAGCTTTAGACAATATTTGAATATTTACTTTGGTAAACTCCTCACCAATGATTGCTCTCCAACCACCGGTACCAAACTTGATCATAGCTACCTCCATTATGGCAACTGCCAATTTAATATACAAGCTGAATTAGAAAACCAATTCACTTGCCATGAATTAGGATTGGGATTATTATCCCATTATTACAGTAACCTCATGGCTGGATCCGACAGGCTGTACCTTAATATGGTCAACAGCTGCACCATCCAGACGAAGCTCCTTCACACCCTTCATAACACCGTGCGGATTAATTACATGGATATAATAAGTAGCACCACGCCAGATACGTGTCATACCAAACTCCGTCCAATTGGAAGGAATACAGGGATCTATGATTAATTCTTCAAGACCGGGGCGAACACCCAACATATAATGGGTTGCTGAGAAATATGCCCAGCCGCCGGTTCCGGTCATAAAGGGATGTCTGGCACGTCCAAAACCGGTATGCTCCCTGCCCATGATAAACTGGCAGTAGGAATAAGGCTCTGCTTCACGAATTTCGATCATGTCATTCTGGTGATAGGGACATAATGCATCATAGAATTTCATAGCACGGTCTCCGCGGCCAAGGATACATTCGGCTGCCCAAGCCCAGGGATTCGGATGACTGAAGATGGCCCCGTTTTCCTTGAGTCCAGGATATACGCGGGTAACGAAGCCAATCTCCTCATCCGGAACGGTATAGGAGGGACCGTTCAGCATAATTCCGTAAGGGGTATATAGATATTGATCGATGGAATCCATCGCCTGTTTCCCTTTATCCGGATCGGCTAATCCGGATAATACAGCCCAGGCATTTGATTCAAGATGAAGCTTACCTTCGACATCACTCATGGTACCTATTTTTCTTCCCGTTTTCGTGATTCCGCGGATATACCATTCCTGATCCCAAAGCTCGCTTTCGCATACATCTTTTACATGCTTTTGCATGGTTTCATAACGTTCTACATCTGTAGACCTTCCTAAATATCTTGCAAGCTCAAGAAAATTACCCAGTGCCCAGTAATGCAGGAAGGAAACTAAAGCACTTTCTCCACCGCCAAGATTGAGACAATCATTCCAATCGGCGCGAAGACCCTTGCATATACCGTGGCTTCCAACCTGTTCGTTCGAAAAGTCAAGAATTCTCTTCATATGCTCATATACGGTTCCGCTTCCGCCATCCGCATAAGTAATAATTTCATCTAAGAAATCAATTTCTCCGGTTTCACGAACATACTCAGCGATTGAGCTGACGAGCCATAAGGCATCATCGGAGCAAGCTTGATCAATACCATGAATAACATCGTTCTTATTCGGTATTGGGACAACGGTAGGCGACTTAAAGGGCTTCTCCTCGTTACTGGGATCAAACCATTCCGGCTGAAACAAGTGTAAACCATAGCCCTGTGAAACTAAGGCACGTAGTAGTTCAACAATTCTTTGACGGCATTTACCGGGGTTTGTATGTACTACAGTCATAGAATCTTGTGATGTATCTCGATAACCTAATCCGGTTCTCCCTCCAACTTCAATGAACGAGGCAAAGCGTGAGAACATAACATTGATTTCCGCCTGATACAGAGTCCAGGTATTAATCAAGGTATTCATTCCCTCATTCGGTGTTTGTATTTGCAGCTTATCCCGTTTCTCTCTCCAGAAATCAGCCATCTGCAGATAAGCACGGTCAATTTCTTTAAAATCAGAATACTTAGACCTAAGATTTCTTCCGACTTCCCGATTACCCTCACCAAGGATAAAGACCAGACGGATCTCCTCCCCCGGTTGCAGGATCAGCTTTTTATGCAGGGATCCACAGTGATTATTCCCTTTCTCATAGGAACCGCCGCAAAAGCCACGTTCCACTGCTACCGGATTATCCTCTGTATGGTATAAGCCAATGAATTTGTCTCTTAGACAATCAAAGCTGTCCGGAGTAAAGCTGGCAGTAAAAAACTGATATCCAAATTCCTCATAGAATAAGTCGTGTTCGATGATTCCATCCTCATAGGAGGAACCGGCTGCATAGTTACTCATCTGGAAATTTCGGTTATCCATATCGATATGATGATAGGAGAACTCCAGATAGGAGAAAACACTTAAGCTTCTGGGCCTAGAATCCGTATTCTTAATGGTAACGTCCCAGAGCTCCACCGGATCGTCGATCGGTATAAAGAGCTTCTGACTTGCTTCTATATTATTATAGGAACAGGAATACTTCGTATAAGACAAGCCATGACGACATTCATACTGTGCCTGATCAAAGGGCTTGCCCACCGGCTGCCAGGATACACTCCAGTAATCCTTGCTTTCATCATCGCGAAGATAGACATAATGACCCGGACGATCCAGGGGAACACTGTTCGCTCTAAACCGTGTAATTCGATGATATTCCGGAGATTTATAAAAGATATATCCTCCAGCCGTATGATTAATGACTGCACACATATCTCTGACACCTAAGTAATTGGTCCATGAGGTGGGAAGATCCACTCTGTCGATGACATATTCTTGATGCTCATTATCAAAATAACCGTATTTCATAAAAATAACACACCTCCTCCATATATAATTTAATTATAATGAAGTAGATGTGTTATGGTATTGTCAGGAATGTTAATATTTGATTGAATTTGCCATCTATCAGAAAGTGTTGTATTATTTATATATTTTTGTTAATCACCTAATGTATTAATAAAGGAATTCAGCTTGTTTATGGTATCTTCCGAAAGGTCAAGATAGTAGTAATCGTTGACCGTATTCTGAAATAGCCAAATATTCGAACGTCTTTTTTCATTCCGTAATACAAGCACATTATCAATGAATGTTATTGTCGTTAAGTAAGAATCGAAAATATTACTATTTTCGTAAACATCATAATGAAGATTAAGCTTATAATATACGTCAGCTGTCTTTTCCAATTTAATATAATTTAACTCTGATATAATGTCCATCGGCTCATAGTTTCTAAATCCAAGCTCTGAGGTCAATTGTTTCAGAAAGGTTATGTCATTGATAGAAACTGTATTCCTTGAAATTGCTTCCTGACTATTCAGGTCATTATAACCATATCTTGTTACTTCGACTTCCTTCGGTGATTTCAACTGATTAACGACAAGCTGGTCTCCTTCCCCCGGAAGAGACAATCGAACCATCATACTGATCATATTAATAAATACAATTAAGAAAAAAACATCCAATAGCGTGCGAAGTAATCTCGCGAACCAACTCCAATTTTTCCTGCTACGAAAATCCCAGATGCTGCTTTCAATGTATTCTATGGTTGCGATTGCGAGAAAGCTGATCACTGCAATCCAATAGGAATAGTAAAGATCATAATTCGTCGTTAGAAAAATCATGGACAAACTCAGGAAGAAGAACAGGAATAAGATGATTCGCAGAAAAAAGGATGCACGAAACAGAAGGCTGCAATCATCTCCCTCTGTGATGAATTTCTTGATCGCCCCCATAAAAAAGGTAGCAATGGTAAAGAGTAATACGGAAAAAATCATTAATGCAAAGCCATATTTTACAAAATCAGAAAAAAGATAAATGACAAATGAGATGATTATCATAGCAAATCGTATATGATCATAGATCGTCTTCTTTGGCTTTCTCTCCTCCTCAACCTCATGCAAGCTATCTTCTTTTTCCTTCTCTACATAATATTCCTCTGTTTCTATATTTAGCTCCTTCACCCCATCGTCTGATTGCTTTGAGTAATCATCCATTACGTTAGCGGCACCTCCAAATATGACTATTAAGTTCAAGTTAAGAATAGCCCAATTGCTTTCTGTTTTTTATAAGTTATTGTACCAGATACTTCCTTATAATTCAATATTATGTAATTTCCACGTGTAATGTATTTTCCACGCCACCTCAGTATTATAAAGTATTTCTCTAATTAAAATGATAACAATCTTCTTCAGTGTAGAGTTTCATCGTATAATACGCAGTTTAATAGAGATAAAAAAAACGCCTTACAGCACTTAGCTGAAGGCGTATTAATCTTTTATTTTAATTACGATAATAATTAATGAGACAACCTTTGAGAATAATCTCTCTCTCATCATCGGTTAATTCGCCCAGTGTCAGTGTGAATTCTTTCATATCCTTATTCACAACATAGGCTTTGATCTCGTTCACCTTCTCGGCAACAGCGGTTCGAACATCCTTGATAAAAAGGTAATCTCCGTTTTCAAAGGGTATCTCTTCTTTCAACAGGAAGGGAAGCATACCCCAGTTGATCAGATTGGAGCGGTAACGCTTTGTGGCGTATTCTTTCGCAATATTTGCAAAGCCGCCTAACACCTTCTGACAGCTGGCTGCCTGTTCTCTGGCGGAGCCGTCACCTGGCTTAACAGCATAAATTGTACTTCCGATCTGGGTTTTCCTAGTATCAAAGGAGAATTTGGAGGATATCTTATCGTATACTGCTTTCATCTCATGATTAGCAACAGTTGCATCCTCTCCTGCAATTCTGGCCTTCTCTGCCTTCTGCACCTCTTTCGCACGGCTCACATAGCCGGGATCCTTACGGGATAAGGTGTATTCTGCCAAACCTAACGGGTTGGAACGGAAGGAGGAGGTCTCACCGGAAGGAATGAGCTCATCCGTTGTTGTTACCGGATCATGAATCACGGAGACAACCTTTAATATCATATCCTCACTTAAAGCGGTCATAGCCGGCCAGTCTACGATTCCGGGGCCAAACTTAATATCAACACTGCTGTCCGGTTTGCCGATGCCGTTATAAACGCGGTTATCATAAATCTTACTGTCAAAATAATATTTCGGGTTAGTGAAGGTAACATCAATATCCTCTGCAGAGGTCAGATATCCCTGATTAGCTGCGGTGGCTGCGATACTTCTTGCATCCATAAGTGCCACCGATGCAACCTGACCGTTCGTAATCTTAGAACCTTCTCTGTTCGGGAAGTTCCTTGTAGTATGACGGATACTGAAGCCGTTATTGGCAGGAACATCACCTGCACCAAAGCAAGGGCCACAGAAGGCGGTACGAATGGTCGCACCACTGGCCATGAGCTTCGCTACACTTCCATTCTTCACCAATTCCAGGAATACCGGTTGGCTGGCAGGATAAACACTGAGGGAGAATTCATCCGCACCGATGTATTTGCCATTCAATATATCCGTAGCATCACAGATATTTTCAAAGCCGCCTCCGGCACAGCCGGCGATGGTTCCCTGATCTACATATAATCGCCCGTTACGGACCTTATCCTTTAAGGAGTATTTGATTTTATTATTATCTAAGCTGACGAGCGCCTTCTTTTCTACCTCGTCAAGGATATCGTAAAGATTCGAATTCAACTCATCAATCGTATATACATTGCTGGGATGGAAGGGCATTGCAATCATTGGCTTTATCTCAGAAAGGTCTACATAGATTACGCCATCATAATATGCCACCTTCTCCGGTGCCATTTCCTTATAAGCCTGGGGTCGGCCGTGAATCTCATAGAATTCCTTCACTGCGCTGTCAGTTCTCCATATGGAAGACAGACAGGTGGTCTCAGTCGTCATAACATCGATACCGATACGGTAATCGACGCTGAGATTCTGAATACCGTCTCCGACAAACTCCATTACTTTATTATTGACATAGCCGTTCGCAAATACCGCACCGATAATCGCAAGGGCAACGTCTTGTGGACCAACACCCTTTCTCGGTTTTCCTGTCAGATACACTGCAACAACTTCAGGCCTATTAATATCATAGGTACGGCTTAACAGCTGTTTCACAAGCTCAGGTCCGCCTTCTCCGATCGCCATGGTACCTAAAGCACCATAACGGGTATGGCTGTCAGAACCAAGAAGCATACTGCCGCCCTCTGCCAGCATCTCACGGGCATATTGATGGATAACAGCCTGATGAGGGGGCACATAGACACCACCGTATTTCTTTGCACAGGACAGACCAAACATGTGGTCATCCTCATTAATCGTACCACCGACTGCACATAAGCTGTTATGGCAATTCGTAAGAACATAAGGTACCGGGAACTTTTCCAGTCCACTGGCTCTTGCTGTTTGGATAATACCGACGAAGGTAATATCATGGGAGGTTAACTTGTCAAATTTGATTTTTAGCTTTTTGTCATCACCAGACGTGTTATGCTTTGTTAAAATTTCATATGTCATGGTACCCTTTTTAGCGGTTTCTTTATCGACTTCGATACCTGTTCTTGCTTTTACTAAAGCAGTATTCTGCTCTTCGACAATTTCATTCCCATTTAATAAGAAAGCACCTTTATCATACAGCTTAATCATACGAATAACCTCCCTAACCCCTTTTTGGGGCATTTTCCTTAATCTTCAATGTATCCTTCCGCCAGGTTGATGGTATAATACTCATCGCAGTTGATTTGATTTGAGGTGAACACACCATTCTTTGCTTTCACGGTTAATTTAATTTTACCTTCGTCTGAGGGGGTGAAATTAATTGTAGTTTTACCGCTGAAAATATCATTGAAATAACCTGCATCCACAAATAGCTCCTCATATCCATCGAATTTAAAACGTATCTCCAGATTAGCCTCTGCACCGAACAGATTGATGGTTTCCTGGGGAAGACTTACTGTCTTGCCCGGTGTAAGCTCGGTTACATTGATACCTTCGTTATATGCTTCCTCCGGTCCTACATAGAATGCCTTAACATACTCCAGCTTTAAGTCGCTTTTATTCCTGATGACTATTTTGTTATCTGTGCTTTCCATGTATATTAATATGCCTATTATTAATAATACTGCAAGAACCGCTACCCCAGCGATTGTTAACTTCTTTTTTGATTCAAAGATAGTCTCCTGCTTAACGGGTTTCGGCTGCTTCGCCTTAATTCTTCTCATTTTGATATTCCTCCATAAAATAATCATTTTTCCAGACAATCTTAATGATAATAGGTTACTACAAAATAATCAAGTGTTTTTTCCGCATGGTGCAAAACAAATGTAAAGTCAGTAGACAAATTGGTTCATTTTACTTGGGATAAAGTGTTAGCATGCGGAATGATTTATCAATAGGACGCAGTTCCTATACAATAAAAGGATAACAGCAAAGCCATACAATGACGGCGATACTGTTATCCTTTGTCTATTATCGTAATGCTGTCTTAAAACTATCTTTGAACTCTTCCGGAAGCATCTCCACCAACTAATGTATCCACATCAGCTCTGGAAACCAGATTTAAATCTCCGGGGATTGTATGCTTTAAAGCAGACGCAGCTACAGCAAATTCCAGAGCTTGTTCCATGGATTTCCCATCTAACAGACCGCAAATTAAGCCACCGGCAAACGCATCACCGCCGCCAACTCGGTCAACAATACGAACATCATATTTTCTGGAATGATAGAAATTCTTGCCATCATAGATGCATGCGGACCAACCGTTATCCGATGCGGAATAGCTTTCTCTCAAGGAGCTTACCACATATTTGAAATTGAATTTTTTAACCATCTGCTCAAAGATATCCTGATAACCGGATAATTCAAGCTCACCGCTGGTTACATCGGTCTTACCGGGCTTGAAGCCAAGAACCTTCTCTGCATCCTCTTCATTACCGATACACACATCAACGTATTGCATCAGGTTCGTCATGATTCTTTGTGCTTTTTCCGAGGACCAAAGCTTTTTACGGAAATTAAGATCTACAGATACTGTAATATTCTTACGTTTTGCAGCCTTCAATGCTTCTTCGGTAAGAAAAGCTGCTTTGTCACTGATTGCAGGAGTAATTCCTGTGAAATGGAACCAATCTGCTCCCTCAAAGATTGCATCAAAGTCAAAATCAGAAGGATCAGCTTCGGCTATGGAAGCATGGGCTCTGTCATATACAACATTGGATGCTCTCATGGATGCACCGGTCTCTAAGAAATAGATACCCAATCTCTCGCCGCCTCTTGCAACAAAATCACAATTTACATTATACTTTCTCAGAGCTGCAACTGCACATTCACCGATTGGATTCTTCGGAACCTTTGTTACAAAATAAATATCATGTCCGTAATTAGCTAATGAAACAGCCACATTTGCTTCTCCGCCGCCATAACACACATCGAAACTGTCTGACTGAATGAACTTTTGATATCCAGGGGTAGAAAGACGAAGCATGATCTCTCCCATCGTTATTACCTTTGCCATTTGTATCTCTCCTTATAGTAAAATATATAAAATAATCATTAACAGTATAGTTCGATGGGACAGGTTAGTCAATGGCAAAATGGCTTCAAATACTCGCATTTATTGCTATTATTGTATTTTTTCCTTTGGTCTTTTCTGATCGCGCAGCATGGTGAACAGGCCTAACAGCATACTTACAATTGCGATAAAGAACGGTAAAATCACCTTGGATTCCATTGTGGAATACTGCGAAATATCCGACATACATAAAATTAAAGCAATAATAGAGATTAATCCAAATATCATTCCATTCATACACCTTTTAAATTTACTTATTTTATATCGATTGACCATTCTTTTCATAATACCTTCCATCTCCTTCACGTCTAACATAAAAACAATTGTAGCAACTCCCTATCTAATAGACGAACAAAAGGCCAAAAAAGTTGCATTGCTTTTCGTAAAATTTCTAAAAATTTGAAAATAATTTAAAAACAGGATAAAATATTACCAAAATTCATATAAAAACCAAGGCATAGAAACAAAGACCACTAATAACGGTAATGTTATTGGTGGTCTTCTCCATCCTTGATTCACAAAACATCAGCGAAGCTGACATTTTTGAATACTTGATTAAAAAGTATCTGCGAAGCTGATGGTTTTTAATATAGGAAGTATTAATATTGTCTATTAATTCTTACATTGTTGGACCAGCTCGGCTCCGAATACACTGCAATCCTCCAACGACTCTTCATCCGGAATCCAGAGTTTACGTAGTCCTTCATTTAAAATGGTAAAACCGGCGTCCTTCAGATGATCCGATAATAGCTTTACCGCCTCACCGCTCCAGCCATAGCTGCCAAAGGTTGCTGCTTTTTTGTTCTTGAATTTCAACCCCTTCATCATTTCCAATATTCCACCGAGGGAAAAGAGATACCCGTTATTTACAGTAGGCGCTCCCATCAAAATCAGTTTTGACTTAAATACTTCGGTGATTACATCATTTTTATCCTCCTTCGAAGCATTCATCAGCTTGATTTTCACCTCGGAATCTGCCGTTTCAATGCCTCGGGCGATGGCTTCGGCCATTTTTCTGGTAGAATTCCACATGGTATCATAGATTATCGTAATCTGATTCTCCTGATAATCCTTTGCCCATTCCAAATACTTCTCAACAATTTGAGTCGGATGCTTCTTCCAGATCACTCCATGACTTGGACATATCATATCTAATGGCAGATGAAAGCTCAACACTTCTTCTATCTTCTTAATCACCATCTTACTAAAGGGTGTTAATATGTTCGCATAGTATTTTGTTGCCTCTGTGTATAGCTCCTCCTGGTCTGCAATATCATTGTACAAACTCTCAGTAGCATAATGCTGTCCGAACGCGTCATTGCTGAATAGTATGTTCTCTCCCGATAGATAAGTAAACATCGTGTCAGGCCAATGAAGCATAGGTGCTTCAATAAAGGTTAGCGTGTTTTCACCGATATTCAGAGTATCACCGGTTTTCACAATAACAAAGTTCCAATCCATATGATAATGTCCCTGGATTATTTTTGCACCGTTTGCGGTACAATAAATGGGAGTATCCGGTATTTCTCTCATCAGCTCCGGTAAAGCACCGCTATGATCGATTTCGTTATGATTCATTACGATATAGTCAATTGTCTTTAGATCAACAACCTTCTTCAAACGAGCCACGAACTCTTTATCAAAGGGCTGCCATACCGTGTCAATTAGTACTGTTTTCTGATCACGGATCAGATAAGAATTATAGGAGGATCCTTTTCTGGTAGAGTACTCATTTCCATGAAAATATTTTAACTCCCAATCGATCTTTCCAACCCATGTCACCTTATCATTTATTATCTTACTCATCCATGATTCCTCCAATGCAGATTATATTAATAAGTTGTTCATTACATAAATTTAATATACCCTTATCATATACAACCCGCATTGATTCAAATCACATATAATGCCATTTTCTTAAATTTATTAATCCCCCAAGGGCAATCAGTAGGATTTTCAATTCCCATTATTATTGCAATTCCAAAGCTCCAGTATCC
This sequence comes from Bacillota bacterium, assembly GCA_023415475.1. GTDB lineage: Bacteria > Bacillota > Clostridia > Lachnospirales > Lachnospiraceae > Mobilitalea. The sequence continues at coordinate 25,437 of JAEZKL010000135.1, forward strand.
TTCTAAAACAATAATTAAAATTTATTTTAGATATATCTTGTTTTGTAAAAATAGGAACCGTTGCATAATATTGACCATTGATGTAATACGTTGCATTGCCTATCATACTGTCAGCTTTAACCGGTGCTTCAAGATAATCCGGAATATTATATTCTATCTTAACCTTCTCATCGTCTCGCATAAGAAGCTTTAAGTCTCCGGTCATACGAAGCTCCGCCAGCTTCTTCTGACCTTTTTTCACAAATAAGGGTTCCAGTGAGATATTCTCAAAGATCTGACGCTGCTTATAGTTTGTAACGCCATAGTTCATCAGTGCCTTTGTATCCGACCATTTTAGGCTTTTATTCGGTGGCCATCCACAGCCAAGTACTACGGAGATGAAGGATGACTCCTGGCGTTTTACTGCACCTACAAAGCAATAGCCTGCATCTCCGGTAAATCCGGTCTTCACTCCAATGGCTCCTTCCATCATATAGAGAAATTTATTTTTGTTGGTAACGGTATGGCCTCTCCCTTTCTTAATCTCACGAAAGGAATAGGAGGAGGTATTCGTAATCTCAATAAATTGCGGATTCTTAACTGCATAGCTTGCTATTACGGCAAGATCCCGGGCAGTGGTATAATGTCCTTCGGCATCCAGCCCATTTGGTGTGACAAAATTGGTGTTTTCACACCCCAGCCTTCTGGCCGTATCATTCATCATCGTAGCAAAGCCTTCGACTGAGCCGCCAACATGCTCTGCAATGGCTACCGCCACATCATTATGGCTTTCTAACATCAGAGAGTATAGCATATCCTTTAAATAATATTGTTCTCCGGTGTTTATGTTCAGCTGAACATCCGGCATTCTTGCTGCATAGGATGAGACTTCAACGATATCATCCAGCTTAGCATTTTCCAGTGTGACTATACAGGTCATTATCTTTGTTGTACTGGCCATGGCCATTCTTTTATAACCGTTCTCCTCATATAGAACACGGTTGTTGGATGCATCCATCAATAATGCGGAACGCGCATAAAGCTTCAGCTTGACAGCTTCTGCCGTTCTTTCGGAAGGAGTCTGCTCCTCGCCCTCACTGCTCTCCTGTTCTGTGTTCTCTTCCGATATGATTCCTTCGGCTTGTAATAGCTTTTGGTAGTTCTCCCTATCTTGTTTTGCCCGTTCATTTTCTTCTCGGAGATTCTTGTCAAAGTCTTCAAAAACCAAGCCGGTAGAATTAAGTATCTCATCATAATACTCCCTTAGACGTTTTGTTTGTACTAAAGAAAATAGGATCAGTAATCCAATCCAAGGTAATGCTATCAGGTATTTACGTTTCAACTTGACCATCCCTTTCCTTCCTTACTCTAAATTTATTGTAAAAGCCTCAGAATATTCATCTTTTACGTCACTTGATCAAAGAAGTATTGCGGTAGGCTTTACTCCTAAATTTATTCATTGTATAATTAAGGAAAGTAAGACATACATAAAGGGGTTTATTAGATGTCAGATGAAGATATGAAATTAGAGAATACTTCTAGTGGGTTACAGGAGTCAGAGAATAAAACTCAGCAAGAACATACTGACGAAATAACTGCATCAGGGGAAGTATCGGAAGCAAATCTTGAATCAGATCAACAGATGCAATCCGCTTCCTCGAAGATAGAGAGTAAGGAATACAACAATGAAAACAGCAACGAAAACAGCAATGATAGCAAGAGGAAACAAATTAACGTCTATAAGCTGCTTCGTATCGCTTTTTCGGTCGGATTTGTGGTTTTTGCCGCATTGTTTATAAACGAAGTATTTGTTACACCATACCGGATTAATCGATCAATAGAAAAGACCGATCGTCTTTATAAACCAAACATGGCAAATACCAATCAAAACACCGCTACTCCCGCTCCTACAATTGATCCCACCGATGTGGAGCTTCTGAAGAATGCCGAACCTGATACCAACTCTGAGGAGGCCGCCACAGCAATGGAACCTAACAGAGACAGTCAGGGAAGACTGCTTCAATTTAAAGATTTACTGGCCGTGAATGAGGATGTTAAGGGATGGATTACCGTACCGGAATCTAATATTGATTATGTTGTAATGCAATCCGCTAACGGTGACCCGGAATACTATCTTACCAGAGATATTGAGAAGCAGGAATTGAAAGCCGGAAGCTTATTCCTGGATTCTAAATGTTCAATAGAAAACAAATCTCAAAACCTTACTATTCACGGTCATAACATGACCTCCACAGATAACATGTTCCATTATCTGATTAAATACAAAGAACTGGATTATTATAAGGAGAGGCCGGTCTTAACCTTTGATACCATCTATCAGACGGGACAATGGAAGATATTCTCCGTATTTATAACCAATGGCAGCTCAGTTAAGGAGAAATTCTTTGATTACACCAAACCCAAGTTTAACGGTGACAGTGATTTTTTGAATTATATCTATCAGCTTCGAAATCGTTCTATTCTTAATATAGATTCAGTGGATATCAATGAAAGCGATCAGCTCTTAACTCTCTCCACCTGTTCTTATGAGGTAAAGAACTACCGTACAGTCGTAGTTGCCCGTAAGGTCAGGGATGGGGAAAACCCATCCGTGGATGTGGATCGTGTTACAGTCAATCCGGAACCGCTCTATCCCTACTCTTATTATTATCGATATGGCGGGAAAGCCCCTGAATTGACTGAGACCTTTGAAGAAGCCTTAGAAAACGGAGAGATCAAATGGTACACTCCGGCTATAGAAGTAAGCACTGAATAATTTAGGAGTGTTAAAAGCCAATTTAAAAATTCTGTTTTGTCAATTTGCACAATATCATATTTAAATTACGTGATACAGAACATAATTCATTCGCAACACGCTCCCGCTTGGATGACAATGTCATTAAGTTAACAAATGCACCTTGAAAATTTAATAGAGATTTTTTGAAAATCACTTGACAAATGATTAAAAAAATGCGGCGAAGCCCTTTAAATATATATTTTTTTGGAGGTGCTTA
>JAEZKL010000059.1 GCA_023415475.1 Bacillota bacterium
CACTCTACACATTCCTCTTTTACTTCTGTTGTTACACCAAACTTAACAGGAATCTCTACACAGATCTCTTGGGTTATTACGTAGCTGCAGTTATCATCACATTCAATTGTCAACTTGGGATTACCACAGCATCTAGCTTTTATTTTCCCTGATACAACAAATGGTTCAATCGATATAGGTAATGAGACTTTTGATTTTTGGTGTATAATTTTTTCACAGGTTATATAAGATCCCAGTTCTTTCTCACAGGTTTCTTTACCTTCCACAGTATCAAACTCAGAATTATTATAATCCTCCATGTTACATCCTTCTTTGTAAGCTTTTATAATAAAGCATATTCAAGTAGGTGTATATTCGTGCTTATATTGCTCCCAATATTCTTATATATTTCTATAGAGTTGTTTTTTTATAGAACCTGCACCCGATAGGCAGGGGATTGGGGAGGTATGCTAAGGGTCTGGAATATGGCATGTTCCACCCGCACCAGCTGTCCGGGCTGAATCGCCTCTAAGGGAATGGTATTATTATTTTGATCCAGAATCACTGTTACATTAGAAATGGTGAATATCATCTGATCATACATATCATAGGGGTTTCCGGTGAGAAGAAAACCATTGTTTGTATCAACACTCACGACACGATCCGTAGTTATATTCACAGAAGCTTCTTCTTGCAATACAATAATCCGGTAAGCGTTTGATTGAGGAGGAATACTCCTTGTCATTGCAGAAGAGAAATCTGCACTGATTCGCATCCCTTCCTTCAAATCATACAGATTAAGTGAGCTTCCCATTTCATCTATGATAATGGTATTATCTCCAATATTTAGCCTGACTTGCTGCATGTAAATTACACTATTTTCATCGCTTAATTCATAAGTAATTAATATATAGCCTGTTCTTGCGGTGTCTGCAGCAACTTCCTTAATGAGAGCGCTGTCTACATGTATTACATTATCACTGGGAAATAACCTTCCAAATGGGGCGGAACTAGTACGATTCATAATCATCCTCTGATTTACCTATTATTCTACTTATAATATATGTTCGATCTGCAAGAAGTTACGGCTACTGCTCGTTCACACTTTAATTCTACTTCCAGAAAGTATTACCAATTACCACTGATAACCATAATGAATCTTATTCTGATCAATTACTAAACAATCTATTCTATCTTGCATTATCTTTTCGGATTCTCTTTGATTCTTCCCTTACGATATGCTTCGATTAATTTTTCCAAATCACCAATGGAGGATTTGAGTTCGCTTCCAATGTCAGTTTCTCCTACATGCTTTCTCAATACTTCATTTTCCACTACCATCTTCGTGGATACAATATCCTTTTCTTCCTGAATAGCCTTCTCTGTGCTTTCAAACGGGCTATGAGATACCAGTGACAATCCATAGGAATTGTTGATTAAAGTATACCCGGCTATTCCGGTCTTTGCTTGATATGCTCTGGAAAATCCCCCATCAATTACGAGTAATTTCCCATTCGCTTTAATTGGACTTTCTCCCTTTTTTGATATCACCGGAACATGGCCGTTTATGATATGTGATCTTGCAGGATTCAAGCCAAATTCATCTAAGATCATATAGCAAACGTTTTCATCGTTTATTTTCTCATAGTAAGTATTCATATTTTCAATATGAGTCACTTTATCTTCTATAAAATACCTTTCAAAGGTTGCCATTTTATCTTTCCCAAACAAGGGTGATAACGGTCCCGTCCATAAATACCACATTATATCCGAAACATATTTTTGATGTTCTATATGATTTGTGTTTAAATATCCCTCTCTAACCAGTGTATCAAAACGATCCAGCAGCGCTTTACCTCTGTAGTGAATTCCATCATTTTGAAATTTTAATTCAGCAAAGCTTGCATCCTCATTCAGAGGAATGCATCCATGATAAAGTAAATTCGAATTAAATGTCAAATACATACTGCCCTTCTTAACAAGAAAGTCAATATGGGTCTGTAATTTTTCACTTTTCCTAAATGAATCCTTCAACTTTTCCAAAACTTCTATTTCTTCCGGAATTAGCTCATACGGATTTTCCGGATGAATTGTAGGGAAGTAACCATTTCGTAGCGGATAAGTGATTCCGTCCATAGTAATTGTATTATTATGAAAGTCGATCATATGAAGTAGAAGGCGGTTATTCATATGAAATTCCGGGTGGGATTGAATCAGCAGTCCTTCCAGCTTGAATTGAATCATTGTGATTGCTTTATGCATCTGTGATAGGATCCGCATTTCATTTTCTGATACATTTTTATTATTCTGTGACCTTGGTCTAAAATCTTCACATTCTTCGGCCTTATAATATTCCATCGCAAACGTTGCTAAGGGAAGTAAATTAATACCATATCCATCTTCTAATGTAGATAAATTGGAATAACAGGCACAAATACGGATCACTGTAGCAATACAAGCCTCATGTCCCAGTGCTGCTGCCATCCACAGAATATCATGGTTGCCCCACTCTATATCAACAGAGTGGTAATGTAATAATGTATCCATCACTTTTTCTGCTGCCGGTCCACGGTCATAGATATCTCCGATAATATGCAAACGGTCGATTGCCATTTGTTGAATTAAATTCGAAATTGCAATGATAAAATCATCGGCTTTATCTATGTTGATAATCGTGTTAATGATTGCATTGTAGTACTCTTCCTTATCTACTGCTCCTGCCTGCTCATGAAGAAGCTCTTCTATAATATAAGCAAATTCTTTGGGCAGCATTTTTCTAACTTTAGACCTTGTATACTTTGAAGAGGTATATTTACAAATCTCTATCAAACGATATAATGTAATCCGATACCAATTGTTAAGATTTTTTTCCTCTTTGCGAATTAACTCCAGCTTCTGGTTGGGATAATAAACAAGCGTTGCTAACGAATTAATGTCCTTTTGCTCAAGTGTCCTCCCATACAAATCCGTAATCTTTCTTTTAATTACTCCGGAAGCATTTCTAAGGACATGGCTAAACGCCTCATCCTCCCCGTGTATATCAGAAAGAAAATGCTCTGTTCCTTTGGGTAGGTTAAGAATAGCCTGTAAATTAATAACTTCCGTACAAGCTTCATCAATTGTTGGATATTGCTTTGATAAAAGTAGTAGATATCTTAAATCCGTCTCATTATTCATGTCATCCATCCTTTTGCAGCTGTATGGTATATTCAAAAACTCTTGTATTATCATAACTGAAAAGTCACTTGTTTTCAAGTTTATTGCATACATAGTTTGGGCACCATGCCATAAAGGGCCTTTGCGTAACAGCTACTTTAGCTGTAACATAAAGACCCTTATCTTATGCAAAAATATCTTTCAATTAATATCTTTATATTGTGAATTTCTGTATAGCCAGTGACAACTCACCTGCATTTTCACTCAAGGTACCCGCTGATTTATTCAAAGCTTCTACCGAATTTAATTGTTCCGTGGTATTCTGATTAACCGTGTTAGAAGAAGCTGCGATTTCTTCCAATACTGCAGATATATTTTCAATTGCACCCAGTGTACTTACTCTTGATTCTTCAATATTATCAACGTTCTCCGAGATATATTTTAAATAAACCATCAGCTTTTCTACACTTTCATTGATATTATCATAAGAAGCAGTCGTATTCTTAACCGCATTTTCCTGCAGACCTAAGACACTTTCTGCTTTCTTAGCAGTTTCCACTGCTACCATTGTGTCATTCTGAATGCTATTAATTATTTTTTGAATCTCATTTACTGACTGCTTTGATTTTTCTGCCAAATTTCTTATCTCAGTTGCTACTACTGCAAAGCCTTTTCCAAGCTCTCCGGCTCTTGCTGCTTCGATAGAGGCATTTAAAGACAGAAGGTTAGTCTGATTTGCTATATCATTAATTACATTAACAATCTGAGTTACGGACTTTGACTTCTGTGCCAGGGTTTCAATAGCATTAATAATATCAGTCGTTATCTCAATTGTTGACTTCGTCTGCTGATTAAGATCCTGTGTGCAATAGGTTCCTTCCATAATAGTTTTCTTTGTGTTGTCTGTAATCTGACTAATCTCTTTTGTATTATCACTTACCAATACAATCTTTTTCGATAGATTATCCATTTGCATCAGACATTCCTCTGCATCCTTAGCCTGCTGCATAACGCCTTGCTCAATTTCGTCAATCGCATGGGAGATATCCTCTGTCGATTTTAAGAATAATAAAGATGTATTACTTACTTCCGAAGAAGACGCTGACACTTCCCCACTCAACAGGTTAACCTGACTGATCAAATTTTTCATATTCGAGAAGGTATTCTGTATCTCCTCAATCAATGTTTTAAATTCATCTTTTCTATTCGTATTGAACTCTACTGTCAGGTCACCTTTTGCTGCCTTCTTAAGCCTGGATATAATTCCTTTAATTGTCTTGTCTATACCTGTTGAAATTAAAACTCCGGTAAATACAGCAATGATGCAGGCAATGATAACGATAAATATCGTTATCCGCTTAATACGATCTGCCTGACTTGTAATTGTGGATTTTGGCATCAATGCACAGATCATGGCACCGGTATCCCCTACTTTTGAGTACATGAATAAATAGGCTTCACCCTTCAGATCTACATATTCTGACCCTTGACTGTCGCTATTCTCTATTGCCTTTTTATAAAATGCCTGATTGCTAAAGAGAACCTCTTCCTCATTATTGTCAGTTATCTCTTTTCCATCCTTTGTAACAAAGGCCAACATACCCGATGTATCAAGCTTTGTATTTTCAAGGATTTCCTTTATTGTATCTGTTTTGACATCAATAACCAGAATATTATTATTAGTCTGAAACCTTTGAATCAAACGCAACGCATAGTCTGTATTGTTTGTATCCAATTTTTCGTCAATTAATGGTTCGCTTCCAATCCAAATGGCTTGTGATTTCTCTTTTATCTTCTTTCCTATATCAGTTTCCATAATTGCCGCATGTGTGCCAATTTCAAGATTAATACTGCTCTGTGAGGTTAATGATTTATCTTCCTCGGATAATAAATAAATATTTTTTATAAAATCATCTACCGTACTCTTTACGATTAAGTCACTCTGAATTGTGTTCTTGAGTTGACTCTCTTCAAACATATCATTTTTTAAATAACTAGACATATATCTTGAAATGTTTTTATCACTGATATATTCCAGCGAAGTATTTTTTACTGTTTCCATACCAAAGCTGATATACTCCCCTGTCATGCCAATTACCTGTGTGGCTGTTTCCTTGTATTTATTTCCAATTCCTGAAGCTGCCATTTGAAAGGAAACCACACCCAGTAGTATAATAAAGGCAATGGGTATTAAAAAAGCAAGGATTAATTTAACCCTAAGAGATGAGAACTGTTTTGGCATAGGCATTTTTTTAAGGAATGAAAATAATTGTTTATCATCTTTTTTCACTTGCAACATTTTCTCGTTCTTAATATTCTCCCCCGGAATACGATTTTTTTTATTGTTCTTCATTTGTACCTCCAGCATAAATATTTATGTCTATCCTAATTCTAATATAAGTCTTAATTCAAGTGTCACAAATATTTTTAGAAAGATATCATACTTAGCACTCAAATTCCCATAAAACTTTTTACATAGACTCCTGTGTTGTTAGTAAGCTTTTCTTAATATCTCAACTTCTTTACATAATCCCTTAGTTATAATTCAGCTTCCCTCTCCCCTACTTAAATTGCTACAATGTAATTCAGGGAATAAACGGATCCGCCCATACTACCAGGGCTACCGAAGTAATTATAATTTTCTTCATAGTCATCTCCTTTCCGTCGACATGTGGCAAACCAATTGACTGGTCATGAATCATAAGCGATATACCCAATTAGCATTACAGTTATGTCAAATATCGCTTAATGATTTTATATCTTTCTAATATTAAACTACATTATATTATCTATTACAACATTTTTCTTCATTAATTACCCATATCTTCCATTTTTTTCAATTAATTTTACAGCTTTCCTTCTTCCACTTTCCCATATTCCTCAAGTATTCCTTCATTGGTTTCATCAGATAACATTCCCTCTGTATAATTTTGTTTTACGAAGCTAGTCCCTATGACCCAAAGGAAATCAAACTAATTAAAAATTCTGTGCTCTTGCCGATCAGGAATACCTGTCTGAAAAGAGCAATAGAGTATAACTGTAACAAGCCGTACTCTTATTTGGAGTACGGCTTGTTATAGTTGAAAGCCTTTCGTTTCATCCGCATAACATCCGGTTACCAACGGACTCCTTATAGCCTATTCATTATAATTTATGAACTGTTAAAATTCCACGATCGGTTTTGTATTACCATAGCTTACCAATGCCAGATTCTCCGGCGGGCAAGCCCAGTTAATCGCATTTATAATAACTTTTTGTATCTCAGGCGCATAGTAAGTTGGATAACCCTCATGACCCGGGCGGAAATAGAATATCTTTCCCTTTCCCCTATGCCAGCAACATCCGCTCCGGAATACTTCTCCGCCCTCAAACCAACTGAGAAACACCAACTCATCCGGCTGCGGAATATTAAAATGTTCTCCGTACATTTCCTCATGTGGTATTATTACCTTATCATCAATTCCCTTTGCAATTGGATGTGAGGGATCCACCACCCACAGAATTTCTTTTTCACCATCCTCACGCCATTTTAGCATACCTGAATTTATTCCCATTAAGCTGCGAAAAATTTTAGACGCATGGGCAGAATGTAAAGCAATTAGGCCCATGCCTTGCTGCACCTTTTCACTTACTCTGTCTACTATCCCATTATCTACTTTATCGTGAGCCTTATGTCCCCACCAGATTAATACATCCGTATCCACAAGAACTTCCTCTGTAAGACCGTGCTCCGGCATCTCTAGGGTTGCGGTCTTCACCTCCATACCTGCTTTCTCCAAAAAGTCTCTGATGCAGTTGTGTATCCCCTCGGGGTAAATCTTGGCTATCTCGGAATCCTGAAGCTCATGCAGATATTCATTCCACACGGTGACCTTTACTTTTTTCATATCAATATTTCCTCCTATGTTTCACTTACTCATTTTTATTTTTAATATAATTAGCAAACCTGATGTTCTATTCGGAACGCAGCCGCACCTTCTTCCTTGCATAGAGGAAGCTGATCACCTGACCAATTCCCGCCAGCGCCCAGGTTATAGGATAGCAGGCATAAAGCATGAGGACGGTGGGGAACCATGCAAAGAAGGTGACCAGCCATACGATACGCATAATGCAAGCCCCGACCAAGGTACAGATCATCGGCAATATGGAAAAGCCCATACCACGGGTCAAGCCCGGAAAAACATTCATGAAGCCGCAGGTAAAGTATGCAATCATCATGACATTAATTCTGATTATACCAAGCCGGATTACCTCAGGATCCGAGGTAAATATGGATAACAAAGGTCTACTTAATATCATGGTCAGTCCACCCAGAACAATCCAAGTAACAATGATCAATACCGTACAGATCTTTGCTACCTTATCAATCCTGTCATATTTCTTTGCTCCCATGTTCTGACCGGTAAAGGTTATGGCAGCATTATAATAGGCATTCATGGAAGTACCGACAAATCCCTCGATATTTCCCGCCGCAGAGGCAGCTGCCACCATGGCAGAACCAAAGGAATTGACCGCTGATTGAATCAATACATTGGAAATGGAGAATAGTAATCCCTGCAATCCGGCAGGTAGACCAATCCGAATAATCTGACTCAGCTTTCTACGGTCAATGCGCAACCTTTTAAGAGTTAGACGAATTGATTCCTCCTTATTACGGATAAGACATATTAGTACCAAGAGCATTGACAGATACTGAGAAATTATCGTAGCCCAGGCCACACCATCCACACTCATATGGAGTTCAATGACAAAATATAGGTTCAATATTACATTAACAACACCGGCTACCAGCAGATAGTACATAGGCCGACGGCTATCTCCGACAGCACGCAGTATCGCAGCGCCAAAGTTGTATATCATACTGGCAGGAAGACCCAAGAAATAAATCCTCATATACAACGCAGATAAATCAATGATATCCATAGGAGTACCCATCATAATTAATAGAGGGTTGCATAATAAAAGGCCTAACATCATCACAAGAATACCACCAATGATACTTATGGAAATCGATGTATGTACAGATTTGCTCACTGCATCCGTCCGTCCTGCACCGCAATCCTGAGCTACGATGACACTGGTTCCCACCGACAGTCCCATAAATAAGTTCACAATCAGGTTGATGATTGAACCGGTTGCACCGACTGCTGCCAGAGCCTCCTTGCCGGAAAATCTTCCGACTACCACCATATCCGCCGCATTAAACATTAGCTGAAGAATATTCATCGCCATGATAGGTAAAGCAAAGAGAACCATTTTTCCTATTATAGGACCATTACACATGTCGTTGTCTCGATTTTTAGATACCATTTTCATCGCTTCCTTTATTTTTATGTCATAACTTTTTGTCGAATATTAGTAAACATAGTTACCTTACCATATTCGCGCAATGATTACTACCTTTTTTACTTTATTTTTAAACATAAAAAAGTCCCAGTCTATTAAAAAACCGGGACTAACTATTATTTTATGGCGATATACCTTCATGACATGAGCTATTCCTTTCTTCAATCCTTAGAATTCAATAAATTGCCTATTGGCACACCCTTTATCCTTAAAATTCGAATTTAGAAAATCTATCCTCGTTGGGATTACACGAATCAAATACAAGGGGTGCAATAATTTCTTTAAAGCCTCAATCGATATCTTTTTATATTCTACCGCCTCAATATACTCTTTTGAAAATGGTTCTATGATTTGAGCTGTACCGGAGACCTGCATTCCTTTTATCTTTCCAAATCCTTCATACCGATCAAAGATAGCTAGGCATACATTTTGATTCATTTCCAATGCTACAAATTTCTTACCACCTTCTGAAAAGAACCAGAATGCTCCATCCCGGTACGTATACTCTATCGGTGTGCACCTGACAAAGCTGCCGCTACCGGTTGCTAGGGCACATGTATTATTGGCACGGATATATGCTTCTACTGCTGTTAAAATTTTAGCACGCTCCATTTTTACGCTATCGGCATCCTTTACATCCCAGTATTCTGCTGCTGCTTTATATTCTTCCTGCTTCATAAATCGCGCTTGCCTCCTTTTATTAGATCATGGCTTTCTACCATCCTATATTTTACATCATTATACGGTATATTCATTCAATATGCCAACTTCACTTCCCGTTATTCACTCACATAAAAAAATGGACACTACATCTTAATGGTGTAGTGCCCGCAATTGCTATTACTTTAGCGGCTTTGAATTCAGGTACATTCATTGCCATGCCGGAGGTGTGCCATTCCGTCTCATTTTATTATTGTGAATTTTCCAATAATGGGTAATTGCTTTGCTTTCCCTCCGAACCCATTAATTAAACCAATCACGAAAAACACCATAACAATGATGCCAAATAACGGAAGCAGTATCCAACCTATGATAGGGATGATGCTTAAAATCACATTACCCGCAATGGTTGTAATAAGGAGAAGCAAGGATTGATTGGCATGAAATCTTGCATATTTAGATTCCGGGCAAGCAATAAGGGGTAAAAAGAATAGAATATAGGACAACCCTGCCATCGTTTTTCCTTTTTCGATATCTTCGGTAGTATAGCTATTATTCTGACTCTGCTGTGAAGCATTACTCTGCTGAGAAGCATTACTCTGCTGTGAAGCATAAGTCTGTTGTGAAGTATAAGCCTGCTGTGAAGCATTCGTCTGCTGTGAGGTGTTAGTCTGCTGCGAAGTGTTAGCGTCCTGACCTATAATTGGATCGTAATTATCTGCATTATTATTTTGCTCTGCCATGTTAGAACCCTCCATTTTTCATCGCTTATAGTTTTGCGAGACCGTATCGAAGCTATTTCCTTCTTCTAGGTGTCGCAGCTGCTTCATTTGAAATAATAACTTCATCGCCATTATAGTAAACAACACTACAAAGGTAATAGTACTTCGTACCAGATTCTACCTTTTTATCAACATATTATGTAGTAGTAAGCACTGTACTCGTGATAGGGGTCAGACTTTCTGCATCAGCAGATTTACCTTATATAAATGATAACCTATCACTTTCGTAGAATCACATACGCATTCCAGGATAAAGTTATATTTCTCGTTCCTAGTTTGGCGTTTAATTTAATTGCATCTTCCTTAAAGGAATATTCCTCCGGTTCCCCTGAAGGAGGTTCCGGTATCATCGACATCCCAAAGCAGATATGCTTAAACAACCATGATTATCATTTTTCAGCTCATAAATCTTAACTTAAAGCTGAACATAATATACTAATTATAGTATTTGCTGAGATTAAAACCTTTCGTTAAGTTGCTGACTTGTATTTTTAAAATTTGCTATATTCAAGAATTTATACTTCATAAATTAGGGTTGGTTTTATATTCAACCGGAGATACACCTGTTAAGCGTTTAAAGGTAGTAGAGAAATGAGAGTTATTTATAAATCCACATTTTTCACCGATAAGCGTTATATTATCGTCGTTCTCTTTCATCATTTTTTTAGCATTCTCAATTCTCAAATTTAATAAATATTCGTGTGGGGTTGTCCCCGTCTTTTCTTTGAACAAGCGGATGAAATGGTAAGGAGATATATTAATCTCACTGCATATATCTATAATTGAAATGTTAGAATTGTAAAATTCCTGCATATATTCTTTCGCGTTTTTCACATATCCATCACCTTCTGTAATACAATATCTACCAACATTACTACTGTTACTTAATTCTCGTAAAATAGTTGCAACAATTTGAATACTCAGGCTGTCAACGATCATAGAACTCCGATTGCCATAGTTTTCAATCTCCTTCTTAAAATTATATATAGATCGCCTGATATTGTCAGAAGAAGGGTTTTCTACTTTTGAAAAAATAATATTATGATGGAAACCCATATCCTCAGCAATTTCATTAAGAAAATTTTTTTTAATCGTTAGTGCTGAATATCCACTTGTTATTGAATTATTTTTTTTACAATAAACATCTACATCGGGATTGAATACAATTATTTTATTCTTTGTAAACTCAAAATCTTTTTTACCTATCCTTACCGGTGGAGGTATATCGTTAGGTAATACAATATGATAGTCTTCCGTATAAATTGTTACGTCAGAAATATATTTTTTAGGCATTAATAACGCAATATGATTCCCCTCATAAACCTCCGCACTATGATATACCCCTTCCGGAATTTGATCAATATAATGCTTAAAATTATCCATAGTATTTGTCCTTTCTTACCTATATCAATGCAATTACTTGCCTACAGGGAATTCAAGTCGATACTTTTACTATAATTATACCATTTATGGTAAATATTTCTACAACATTTTTTTACTGCCTAGCAAACTCGGAAACTCTACACCTACCGAGTTTGCATTCTCCAATTCTAATAAAAAACTCCGGTTTTGAATATCTGGTATTTATTTTTGCGTAGATGACTGTAGTAGCCCTACGTTTATCTTCAGTACGCTAAACCTAGGCACCAAGGTGATAATACGTATACCAGTTGTTCAAGGTATAAATGCAGTAACCTTAATGAAGTAAGGTACCATCATCCGGATATTAGGAAGGACGGAGTTGGGCAATATTTAGTCTCTGGTTTCAGACATTCATAGTTCCTCTGTTTATGCTTTAATCCATTTTTACACGACACAATAAAACAAGGATTTCAGAGAGTGGAATCTCTAAAATCCTTGTTTTTCAGCTATGCCTTCTCCTACCAGAACAGCATATCGGATCCTCTTAGCTTCAATATTGCTTCGACAAAATAATAATCCCCATATATAATAGGTATGTGCTGATTTTTCTTGTACAACTCCGTTCCGTCCATTAAAATTGCTTGCTGTTCCTCGGACCAATCACAGTGACCTTTTTCCAAAGCTTTTAAAATACTGATGGCCGCGCTCAGATACAAAGGCTTTTCAAGTTCAGGGACACATTTCGCAATTTCTATCAATCCGCAAGCTGCAATTGCTCCGGCAGTCGTATCGATATAATCAGGTTCTTGCGGCTGACGAAAATCACATCTTGGCACATAATCCGTACAAGCAACTGCAGATATAAAGTAATGGGCAACTCTTTTGGCTGTATCTAAATATTCTTGTTTCTTGGTGTGAATATAACTTAAAACAAAGCCATAAAGTGCCCAGCTTTGACCTCTGCTCCATGAAGAATGCGCAGCATCAAACCCTTGGGTAGAGGGTGTCCCCACAACCTCTCCCGTTTCTACATCATACTCCAATACATGATAGACGGAACCATCCGGCCGGATGTGATTTTTCATTGCGGTGTCAGCATGACTCATTGCAAGCTGGGCAAATCGATTATCACCAAGCTCTCTTGACGCCCAATATAGTAAAGGTATATTCATCATACAATCAATGATTACCCACCCTGTTGTATGGTCACCATTCCATGCTCTAATGAATTTTCCGCTCAGATTGTATCTTGATGCAAGGCTGGATGCCGCAAAAAGGGTTCTATTTTTCGACTTGTCGCCACCAAACAGACGATAGTTTACGCCGCTGGAAATAAGCCACATGAACCCTACATCGTGATGAAGAGAAGCATAATTTTCTAAAACCATGTCCATAAGATTCTCTGAATATTCTGCCGTAATTTTATATCTATCGTCCTTGGTTGCAACATACATCAACCACATAAGTCCAGGCCAAAAACCATTTGTCCATGCCTTAATGTCCTCGCCTTCTGTCATACTGTCATGAATCCCATTGTGCGTCGTATAAGGTATTTTGTATCGGGATGTAATTGAGGTTTTCTCTAATTTTTTCTTAATATTCTCCCAGGTTTCATCCAGCCACTCTTTATTCTGCTTTATAATCTTATCCATAGATTTTTCCATGCCTAATATATCTCCTTTGCTTAAAGTAGTTCAACATGTATACTAAACATTCATGATACGGCGTGAGAAGTAATCATGTATATAAGGGCCTGTACATCCGTTATAAGGCAAGCGTTCAACTTTCAACTCCTCAATAGCTGAAATACTTCCGTCTATATATTCTTGTACTCTGCTTCTTGCCCGTATTATCCTCTCTTTTATTCCTCCAAAACGAGAATCAATTAGTTCAAATCCAAAAGGCTTATAGCTTGCATACCAAAGCTTTGCCATTTTTTCGTGCAACAGCATAATACTTTCTGATAGCGTTTCAAGCTCTCCAGTTATCTCTTCCAGAACCCTTCTGTCATCTGAAGTATATGCCTTTCTTAACCTTATTCCTAAATCACACTTTTGTTCTAAAACTTTGACATAATGCAGGTGAAAATCAAACAACTCCTCCAGTCCTTCCTGAGCGGGCAGCTGTTCCAATTGCTTTAGCAGATTATTGTAATGTGATTTTAAGTCAATCATTTCAAAATTTTTATCAAACAGCCCTAATAAGATGTCCTGACACAAAACTTGTTTGGAGATTACTACTATTCGGCTTTCTGTTTCACCAAAGCTATAATTCTCGTTTGCCATAGGTGTAAAAAATGCTGAACTGTCTATGCAGTCCACATCTAACAGTCGAAAAGCATATGCATCATATCCGGTGCAGATATGAAACATCTTATCCAGATGTTCATCGGTAACTTGGTCATGATAGTTATATTCTGCATAAAGCTGCATTCCCAGCAGTGCTTCAAAAATATTGCATTCAGTGCCGTCATCCCCCCATAAGGTGGCGAAAACATAATTTACACCTGACCGGCGACAGACTTCCAGCCCCGCACGAGTAGATGAAAATGTTTGCCGATACTTTACCGACGGACTTCCCCAGGTCCAAATACCGCCCCCAAAAATAATGTTATCACCTAGTTTTTTATGCTCCTCTATCATCTTTTCGTAAACCTTGGTATCGTTGTTGTAATAGTCCCAATAAACCATCGACACTTCGTTCGGAATCATTTCTGCGATATTTTTAGGAAACTCCGGATTCATCTCGTAGTAATCATGCGTTTTAGAACCCAACCTGAAAAACATATCACTCCACATCATTGGTTTAAAATTATATTTACAGGTGATGCCAACGACTTTTTGCAAATGCCGAAGCATTAACTCAAATTTATCTTCATAACCGTGCTTAACAAAATATTTACCAAAACCAATACCATGGGCTTCGTCCATACCGATATGTATTTTGTCCGTTGTGAAGCATTCCCGCATAGTCGATATCATGTCTTCTATAAATTGATATGTGGCAGGTTCATCTATTAACAGGATGTCTTCCGTATCCTTGATATTTCCAAAGGCCGACCAACGAAGAGGTTTCCCCAAATGACCTAGTGTTTGGATACAGGGAACCAACTCGATACCAAAGACTTCTCCGTATGCAACCACTTCTTTTAATTCTTGCTTGGTATAAGCTCCCCTCATATAGCCGAAATACGGATGATTATCCATCTCGTATATATCTTCCGTATAAAGCATGAGTTGATTAAGTCCCATGCACGCCATATGCCTGAGGATTTTCTTTAAAGACTCTACCTTCAAAACACCGTTTCTGGATACGTCAATCATCATACCGCATGTCTCAAACCGAGCATCTTCATGCAGAAAAAAATCGGAAACGTTTTCCTTCAATTGATATAAGGTAATTGACAATGCCCTGAAAAACATATTCTTATCACTATATCCAATAAAAACATTCCCTTTTTCTATTTTTACTTCTAATCCATAGGGAAGCTTTCTCAGGTTAAGAACTTTTCCCCGCTCTGTTACATGATGTCCTAAGACCACCGTACCCTTTTCGAGCCCTTCCAGATCTCCACTAAAACAAATATCCATTCCTTCGCCTCCTTATTAACAGTTGTTTTCAACCTTTCACCGCTCCGATTGTAATCCCTTTAACAAAGAATTTCTGTAAAAATGGATAAACACACAGAATTGGCACTGTTGTTATGATAATCGCAGCATATTTAATCGTTTCTGCATATGTGTCAAACCGATCACCGCCACGGGACATTTCTCCATTCCCCAAGGTGTTCTGGTTCATGATAAGCAGAGCTCTCAGTATATTCTGTATAGGAAGAAGCTTATTATCTTGAATATAGATAGATGCCTGGAACCAGTTATTCCAATTTCCCACCGAATAATATAGCAGAACCACAGCGATCGACGGCATTATCAGTGGTGCGATGATTCGAAACAACACCACAAGATCATTGGCTCCGTCTATATAAGCGGATTCTGCAAGACTGTCCGGCAGGTTTTCTATTGCCGTCTTACAGATAATTGCATTATACATGCTTAAGGCGCCGGGTATAATCAGCGCTGCAAGATTGTTAAATAGCCCCAATGATTTTATGTTCAAATACATCGGTATCAGTCCACCGCTAAAAAACATTGTGAATACCATTATAATAACAATTATTTTTTTATATCTCACATTTTTAGAGGCCATGAAATATGCTGCAAACAGAGTCAGGATCAAATTCAACGGTAAGGAAAATGCCAAAATCAAGATACTGTTTTTAAACCCACTGGAAATAAGTGGGTGTTGAAAAGCCATACGATATGCACCTAATGTAAAATCTCTGGGCCATAAGAGAATACCGGGGTTCGCCACTAGCTGTGTATTATTGCTGAAGGATGCATTCAGCACGTGTAACATAGGATATGCCGTGACAATTACTAAAACAAGCATAAATACGGTGTTGCATAAGCCGAATATCCGGTCTGCTTTACTGATTTTATGTTTCATAACTTTACTCCTTTCATCCTTACTACTAAAACAATCCGGAATCATTTACCTTTTTGCTGATTCGATTTGTAATTAATAAAAAGCTTATATTAACCATCGAATTAAATAATCCAACTGCTGTACTGTAGCTGTAACTTGCTTCCACGATACCCTTGCGATATACATAGGTGGATATGACATCGGCAACCTGATAGGTGAGCGGCTGATAAAGCAGCAGAATTTTTTCGTATCCAACGTTTAATATACCGCCCATTCTTAATATGAATAAAATTGTGATTGTTGGCATAAGTCCAGGCAATGTAATATAGAGCATTTGCTTCAATCGCCCTGCACCATCCACTCTTGCGGCTTCATATTGCTCCTGGTCAATTCCAGCAAGTGCCGCCAAATAAATAATAGAATCCCACCCAATATTTTGCCAGATCCCGGACAGGATGTAGATTGAATAAAATATATCCTTGGCTGATAGCAGATTACTCCTTGTTCCACCAAATGCTGCAATAATATCATTGAATACCCCATCGCTCTGACAGAATGCCTTTATTAAACCGGATACAACAACAATGGAAATAAAATACGGCATGTAGGATATTGTCTGAACGACTCTTTTGAATTTATTATTCTTAATCTCATTCAGCAGCAATGCTAATAGAATGGGGGCAGGAAATCCAAACAATATGCTGAGTAAACTGATGGAAAATGTATTCCTTATTAGCCGCAGGAAATATACATCCTTGAAAAATGTTATAAAATTATCCAGTCCAACCCATGGGCTATTTGCAATGCCCAAAAAGGGTTTATAGCGCTGAAAGGCAATAACAATTCCGTACATTGGTTTATAGGAAAACAGGAACAAATATATAAGAACCGGTAGTACAATAAGATATTTATATTTATTTCTTTTATAGTCTTTTACAATTTCATTCCATTGGGAAGAACCTGGTATTGATTTTTTTGCCATTCTTTTATCTCCTTAAAGCAACAAATTTCACGCTTCGCGAGAAATTCTGTTTTCATAAATACAAGGCTACAGCTCTCTTTTGCTGTAGCCCTGCACTATATACTGTAGCTTAATACAAAGGATAATTTATAGATTATCTTTGCAAGAATCTGTCATAAGCTGCCTGTTGGATTGTCAGTAGCTTCTGAAGCCCCATGTTATCCAGGTCGGCAAGAAATTTATCAAAATTATCGAGTGATTCTTCTCCAGTTACAAACTTCAGGGACATTTCCTGGATATAAGTCTGAAGAGCGGCAGTGATTGAAGCTGCTTCATTGCTCTCTTCAGCTGTTTTGATTACTCCCGATGGATAGATATGCTTCTCGGTTTCCTGATTCTGCAACCATGTATCAACGGCAGTAACTGCTGTCGGGTTATTCTTCTGTCGTACCAACTGTTCTGCTTGAATACCGATACTACCCCATTGAGCACAGGCATATTTATCCAGTGCAGCACTTGCTCCTTCCGGATCTTTAAGAATTAAATCTGTATAAGTGGGAACACCATCTACCATTGTATAGGTCTCGCCCTCTGTGCCAAAGTTCGTATAGCGGATACCTTCTTCAGAGTAAAAGTAATCCAGCCATTTTAGTGCTATATCTACCTTATCTTCATCGCAGCTAGTTGTGATTGCAGCTGCCAATGGACGAACAGTGTCATCCATTTGTGTATACATAACCGTATCACCCGCATTTAAAACAGGATAGGGGATACCTTCCCAATTTGCAGTGGAACCTTCATTGGTTGCGTCAGCTAACCAGTTAGTCATCTGACCCATACTGGTAATAGCAATTCCGACCTTATTATTTAGCACCTTTGTGCGCATGCCTGCATCATCAATAGTCAGTGTGTCGGTGTCAATGAGACCCTCCTTATACCATTGATTTAATTGTGACATATAATTTTTCCAGTTGGTTGTTGCCATGGAGCATTGTACCTTTTGGTTGTCATCGAGATAGAAAAGCTCGTTATCCTCTATGGCAAAGGAACCTCTTGTTCCAAAGCTTCCTGCTAGTCCTACGTTCATCTTGGTAGAAACGATGGAAAATGCGAATTTTGCTCCATATTTATCGTTAAAGGTACGAATTACCTTATCAAAGTCAGCTATTGTGACCGGCACCTCCAACCCGCATTCTTCTAGCCAATCCTTACGGACAACAGGACCTATATATACCGCATTCCATTGACTTTCACGGAAACCTACAAAGCCATAATATTTACCGTTATCCGTTTTTACGCTCTTATTATTATAAGAATTCGACTGAAGGTATTTCCAATAGTTCGGAGCCTTTTGTGGAAGAATTTCCGTTAGATCACGGATAATTCCTTCGTCTATGTACTGCTCTGCATCTTTACCAAGATTATTATTAATGATAATATCCGGTAATTCACCGCTATTCAGCATTAGGTTGAATGCCTGCGTCGCATCAGTACCAGTGGTCGGGAAGACCCATTCTACTTCAATACCTGTATTTTCAGCAAGTCCGGTGTGAAAGGGTGACTCAGTATAGCTGGTGTAGGATTTTTGAGGAGCCATATAACTGGACCACACCGTCAGCTTCTGATCAGTATTAATAGGATATCCCTGTTCCTCCTCTTGCTGACCTGCCTCTGTCGTTGGTACAGTGGTTGAGGTCGCTGTGTTATTCCCAGAAGATGTATTAGTTTCCTCTGTCTCTTTTTTAGCGCAGCCTGTCATACCAAGGACTAAGGTAAGGCATAACAGAAGAGCCATTAATTTGTTGCAATTGCTTTTTTTCATAAATCTTTCCTCCTGTCAATATATTGGTTGGTACATCACTAAGTCTAATTTCCGTAATGTAAAATATCTATGGTTCATAATTAAAACCACTTGCTCAATATGAAAATATCAGTTGCTCATATTGAAATTGAACTGCTCCGATGCAAAAACTTTTATTTATAGCGGTATTGTACCTGTATGTATGGTTTGCTATTGCTCTCCCTGCTGTAAAGCGTGCATGCAAGCCCCGCTGTTGTATCCTCTTTTAAACAGATACTCGCAATCTTATCTCCTTCATACTGTGATTGTATATATGGTGTAACATCAAAAATCCTCCATGTATTTGCCACATTATCTATATTTACTGTAGACTGCAATCCTGCCAATTCCGGCTTATTATTCCACGTAAGACCTGTCTCGGTCCAGGTATCCGTGTCTACACCATATCCATTTACATCAACATTGCTCCCGTATGTATCATCCACCTTTCCGTATATATGCAGTTTTGCAGATGATATATCGATGCTTCCCACACTGTAGATACCGCTCAGACCAAATTTCAGGTATGACTCCCTTGTATATGACAAGTCCGGGACATTCTTAATATACAAATTGGTTTGCTTACCATAATTGATATCCGCAGATTTTCCTCCCTGCACATATGTGTCTTCCGACACATCTAATCTGGCTTCCTTATAGAATTCAATTTTCAAGTACGGCCTTACACTTGCTCCACTTTCCTTGCTGTAAAGGGTACATGACAACCCTCCTGCCGCCAAATCCTCCTTCAAGCAAAGGCTTACTATCTTGTCCCCTGAATATTGCTCCTGTACATAAGGGGTGACATCGAAAACTCTCCACGCATTAGCTGCATTGTCTACATTTACTGTTGACTGGAGACTCGATAGTGAAGGCTTGTTATTCCACGTGATTCCCATTTCAGTCCATGTGTCGTTGTCCACACCATATGCATTCATATCTGCATTGGTCCCGTTGGAGTCGTCCACCTTTCCGTATATATACAGCTGTGCTGACGCTATACTTGTACCCGCTGCTTTACTCAAATCGAATTTCAGGTATGATTCCCGTGTGTAGGAGGCATCAGATGCATTTTTTACCACCATGACTGTTGAGTTCCCATAATTTATTTCTGCATTGGAACCACCACGTACATATGAGTCCTCAAGGGGCAGTATCTGTAACATGCTGGCATCACTGTTTGCTTCCTCACAATATCCACTGCTGCCTATGCTGTTTACTGCTTTAACCACATAGTAATAAGCACTTCCCACCGGTGCTGACGTGTCAGTATATCCTGGAGAGGTTAACCCTGATTTCAACAAGCTATACCCGCTCCCACTTACTCTGCTCTTATATACTTCATAGCTGCTCGCATTAAGTGCACTGTCCCAGTTCAATGACACGCTGTTGCTGTCCTGGACGGCAACAAGCCCCGTAGGTGCGTTTGGAGGAACTGCTGCATTGCTATTGTAAGAAAATTCCGCATTATAAGTTTCTCCGGTTTTGCCGCTCACATCCACCTCAAACTTAATCGTAGGCGTAAGCTGCAATACTGTAATTTCTGGATCCTTGCTTATAAGCGACACCCCATTTTTATTGAGCTCAACTGTGACCACTGACTGTTTATGTGTAGGATCCGATACCGCTAAGCTGAGCTGGCTTCCCGTATCCTTTGCCATAATGGAAGCTGCACTTTGTGAGGAGATATATTCCACTGAATCACCCGTATCTTCCCAAAAAGTTGCGCCCAACAAGCCAAGATTTATTTCCTTAACTGCTTGTACACTTGTTGTGTTTTTAACAACCTGAATATCAGGATTGCTTGCATAGGTACTTACCTGGCTGTTTGTCATTTTAGGAAGCAGTACATAGCTGTAGGTTTGATTTACCGGATCTATACCATGGTCATACCACATGGTAACATAGTTCCCTACCACTTTGATATCAACAAAGTCAAAGGCTGCGTCAATGCCGGGTGCCTGAGTATCTCCGTTTTGAGCAAATATACCCAGCTTAACCGGTTTTGCAGAAAATCGGTTTATATATGTATATAAAGGGCTTCCCCAATTTGTGCCATCACTGCTTGCATACATGGAATAGCTGTCGCCGCTTTTATCTATCTTAAGATAAACAGCTGAACCAAAGCTGTCATTAATGCTGTTTATTGTCTGGAATGCTCCGTTTTCATTAACTGCAAGCAGTTGGTTACCGGAACTTGTATACGCCTTCGACAAATATAGATAATTGTCATCATCGAAATACACGATCAAACCTGCCTCTTGATTCTCCTGGGTAGGAGAAAAGTCCAGCTTTGTTGTAATAACATAGTCTCCCGTAGGTACATTTTTTAATAGAATGTTCTTTGATGTGTTTACCGCTTCTGCTAGTGTCCCATTCTGGGTTGTGAGACATAATCCAGTACCGTCAAGGGACCATTTTGAGTTATCTTGCCTTACCCATCCCCACTCTGCATTGATAATGGTGCTGTTAAAATTATCGCTATAAGTATTTGAGGTTCTCATTGCAGAAATGTCCTGCGCTCTTTCCTCTCTTAATCCTGTTAACGACGTACCACCGGGAAAATAGTAGCCACCGGTGCCTTCCAAATACGCCCATTCTACATCGCTTATAGTTTCGGACCAGCCATCGTTTACAGGCTTTTCTATACCGTTCACAATCAAAGCATTACTTCCATCACTGTTAATCGGCCGATTCTCAACTACTGTTTCGATAGTCCTTCCGGAAGTACTGTTAATTCCAGCGCCTAATGCAACAACTTCATCATCGAACATGAACCATGATTTCTTTGCAGATACATTCATATTGGAATAATGATGCTGTTGAAAATCCATGCTCGATAAACCATAGGTTTTTTCGAACTCAACACCGCCAGCAAAAGCCTTAGAACTTCTCGTACCATTTGAAGCATTCGGTCTGTTTACATCCCTGTCTACCGTAGTGCCAGGCATACGGTGGTGATCGACAGTAAAGAAGTAATTATTCATATAGTCAAGGGGATCCGTATATAGGTATGTCATTCCGTCAGCCTGGTACCATCCACGTACATTTTCTCCACTAAAAGATTCTACATTTGCCACTCTACTGGAATGCATACGTAGGGCAAATGTCCATTCAGGACGGCGGTGTACTGCTGTATCCTGATGATAAAACTGGAAGTTTCCAGTCAATTCAGAACGTGTAGCTACCGCAGCATCGTCCATAATCGTTTTTGCTCTGTTATATCCCCATATGTTTACATACGAACTGTAATATGTACTTTCATCGCTATTTTGCAGATGATATTTTAGCAAGCCTTTCATGTCGGCTGCATACGGATTTCCACTAAGTTCAATGAGTAAAGGTATACATGCTAAAAAAGCACCTCCCGTAAGATATCCTTCACTTTTAGTTACAATGCTTCTTCCCCTTGTCGCATGCAGCTTTTGCCCTTTGTATAAATTGGGCTCTACCGCTTTAAAAATCCATTCATATATATTATTCCTATCCGGTGAATCATTATCCCAGCTTGAACCGCTTAGAAGCCACATCAGCCTACTTGCACTCATCAAAAGAGCTTCTCCATACCCTCCAAGGTAGGGGAAACCTCCAGATGTTGCACTATACCAGTGATCGATGTATGACCCGTCTTCATAAAAGCCATTTCCGGAAGTTACATAAGGGAAACAATCATCTAACCCGTCAGACCCCTCCTGTATTTTTGACGAATTCTTCGTTATTATGCCAAGTAATGTAATAATCATACTTACATCCGCCCTGTTTGCAGAGGTCATGGATACAGTGGGTGTAAAATGGTTAATAGCATTCATATAATTATTTTTTTGAGTGTCATTCAGATGATCGTAAAGCATAATTGCAGTGTCTTCAAGATCCTTTGGAATACCAATCTGCCATTCCCACCAATTCCCATATTGTGTGATATTTTCATTGTACCGATTAATGTACAGCCAGTCCAATCCACTTTTTATATCATTCAGCAGGTCTGAGTTACCGTAATAACTTGAGCCGTATGTCGCCCAGCCGGAAGCCATTGCTTTCAGCCGTTTTGAAATTGTATTTATGTAGCCGGGGGCTGTGAGACTCGTTGCAACACAATCGTCCCAGGTCTTATCAGCATTCATCAAGCCCCAGTACTTTTCAGTATCGGCTTCGATTAAGCGAAGCTTTGCGGCAATCACGACGTCATTGGGATCATATGATGTTCCGCCCGTAATAAATTCCAGATACTTTAGCCTCAGATCATCATATTCATCAGCTGCATAAACAACCCTGGTATTAGGAATACCCGACAGTGATGTCAAAGTTAACACCAAGCATAAAAGCAGTGACATTATTTTCCTGTGCCTATTTAACATAAATTTCCTCCTCATGTTTTTTGATTTTATTAATTAAACTTAATCTTAGTTTGTAATATGCTCAGAGTCAATGTTCTGCAATTGAAATACCCTGCTCATATAGAAATAAGAAGTTGCTAATATCATAACCACATTGCCATTTTTAAAAATGCTCCCTTTTGTGAGTTGATTTTGTAATATACACTCTATATAATAAAACCAACGAGGAGGCATGTATGATGAAGATTAATTTTCCCAATAGCTTTTTGGCACGTAAAAGCTTCTTTTTAAGATTTCTGCGTTCTTATCTGGTTGTGTTGTTGATTCCATTTACTGCAATTACAATTATGTATTCCAATGCACAGAAAACCTTACAAGAAGAGATCCTCTCCTCCAATGCCAGCCGTTTAAATCAATTTGTTAATATCCTTGATATTGAATTAGATAATATGGCTGAAAAAGCTTCCCAAATCCTTAGTAGCGGAATCGTGCGCAAGCAGGTTATTACCCCTAATTCCCTCTCACTGCCTTCCTACTCTTATGGGATTATTGAGGTTAAGAATTATCTTAAAGAGCTTCCCATGGATGACTTTTCTGATATATTTGTTTATATTCCCCGGCAGGATCGAATCATCTCTGCCCAATACTCCAGTCTTAATAGTCAGGAGTATTATGATACCTACTACCGGGCAGCTTATCGCAGACTTCCGGACAAAGAGAATAATTATGAGGCTTTCCGTCAGGCTTTACAGCCAGATATTCTGGTCCCGCAGTTGATTTCTCTGGGTCTGGCGCAGTCCTCTGGCTCCCCCTCCCTTGGAGTTGTTCTCTCCACCAATTATTCCGTATTCAAGAAACAGGGTGATGTTACCGTAGTTCTAACCCTTCAATCAAAGCTTCTTGATACTCTGATTAAAAATGCAATGGATCATAATAACGGTTCTATTCTTATCTATAATGCTCAGAACCAGCTTCTGGTATCTACGGCTCTGGAGAAGCCTAATATTGATCCTTCAAAATATACTGGAAATCAAGATAATATCTATTATGATACCATATATGATGAGGACTACATATTGCAGCTTTTCGAATCCAAGGTGTTGGATTGTACTTATGTATCCCTCATCCCTAATGATGTCTTCTGGGAGAAATCAAACAACATGAGAACCATTCACATCACCGGAATCCTTCTCAGTATACTTGTTGGAATCCTGCTTTCCTGGATGATGGCGAGACATAGTTATCATCCTATTCACTCCATCGTCCATACACTTCACGATAAATCGAATATGCCCTACGATCTGAAGCAAAAGAGTGAACTGGATTATATACAGGACGTAGTTATGAAGACCTTCACAGAAAACAATATCTTAAGTCATCGGATTAAAAACAGCAAGAATAATCTGTTTGAAGAATTCCTACTACATGCAATGCAGGGTACTTTATATAGCAGAAAGTATCTTGATGAAGAGATGGATCAATTAACGCAGAATTTTATATCAAATAACTTCAGTGTCTTAATGATCAATATTGATTCTGCCAACGATACCATTACTGGAGCATTAAGCGGTAATGATGGTCAGCGTGTCCTCTCCTTTATCATTGGTAATGTGATGCAGGAGCTGTGTGCCGCTAATCATCGTGGATTTATTATCAACCTGAGAACCAATTTGTATGCAGTTATTTTTAATATCTCTGCTGATATCCCGCTAAGTAACTACACTGGGGAGGCCATGGAGATTGGACATGCATTTCAGCATTTTATCAAGGATCACTTTGAGATTGTTTCAACAATCTCTATCGGTAATCCAGTAGAAGGTGTAAATCAGATTAGCCAGTCCTATCGGCAAGCTCTTGATGCGTTGGAATACCGCTATCTGCTCGGCAAGGGTAGTATCATTCCTTATCAAGATATTACAATGAAGAAATTCTCCGATCATAACGCCTTTGATTCGAAGGTTTCCATGATAATGTTCCAATATGTGAAGGATAACGCAGTTGAGGATACCACAGATCTGATCCGCCAAATCATTCAGCACGCAGGCATTGACAGCAATTCCTCCCTAACTGTGATTGAATGTTTTAAGTACGACTTAATCAATACAGTTAACAAGATTATATTTGAGATAGAAGCAGTGGAATTGGAAAAAAAGAAGCATTTAATATCCGGATTAATTCAAGCAGAAACCTTTGAGGAATTCCAGACCATGCTGAGTGCATGTCTGGTGGATTTGAGAGTTTACCGTGAGGCAAATCAAGAGCAGTTCACCATATGTGATAAAGCAGAAGAGCTCATTCGTGAATGCTATATGGACGCTAACCTGAATAATAATATCATAGCCGATAAGCTGGACATTACGCCCTCTTACCTCTCGAAGATGTTCAAGGATAAAAAGAATATCAGCCTTCTTGATTACCTCAACAAGATTAGGTTATCCCACGCGAAGCAATATCTGAAGGAGACCAGCCTTACCATGGAGGAAATTGCGTCCAAAACTGGTTTCATTAGTGACAGTGCCCTCATTAAGGCATTTAAAAAATATGAAGGTGTGACTCCCGGTTCTTACCGAAGACTGATGAGTAATTAATTATAGCAAAATGAATGCAGGCATCATCTCCCCATAGCTCACCTTTTATCCCAAATATGTGAGTATTACGGTAGCATTCATTACTTAAAGCAGATACAGAAAAGAGAACGGGTACTAGAAGACGAGGTACTAGATGACGGGAACACTTGAATTTTTTAATCAAAAAAAGTATAATAATTTAGTAATATAATACAAAATTATACAATAGTGGTATATGTTGTCTTGGTTAGGAGTGATGAACCATGGCCTGGAAGAGGTACGCACGTGTCATATTACCGGTAATATTCGCTATGCTCATTATCCTGGGGGTCATTTTGCGTTCTCATGTGCTAGTCGGCAAGCCACCTACTGTCAAAAGTGGGATTTTAAACCTTGCGGACTGGAAAGGGGATACCGTATTTGAGATAACCGGAGAATGGGAGTTTTACTGGGATAAGCTGTTAACCGAGCAAGATTTTAGAACAAGCACCCAGGCTCCTATACTCGTGAAAGCCCCAGCCAAATGGAACAACTACGAGATAAATGGTGGCAAACTGCCTGGAAAGGGCAGCGCAACTTATCGTATCCTTGTTACTGAAGCAGCAGCGGGCACGGAATATGGGATGCGAATTCAAGATATGGCAACCAGCTACCGTTTATACATAGATGACACTCTCATTGCTCAAAGTGGCAGCTTCGGTGATAGTGAGTCCGCACCTGCTTCTGACTATCGTCCACAGCTTGTATCCTTTACTACTAAAAGCGACCGTTTTGACGTAGTGTTACAGGTAAGCAATGATTTCCACGGACTGGGAGGCATGTGGCAACCCATCATATTCGGAACCAGTCAGCAGGTTGCTACGTTTGACAGATGGCTTTCCTCCATTGTCACGTCAGCTATTGCGGGGCTCATTGTATCTTGTTTGATTTTTTTTATTTTCTTTATCGCTCAGCGCAGGGAAAAAGATACTTTGATTTTGACGGTTCTTGGTTTAATCATCATCCTTCGGCTTTCCATCATCGGTGATGTTGTATTTACAAGGTTATTCCCGAAAACCCCCATTGCATGGTTAAGCTGGATTGACTTTTTGACCATGCCCTGGGCACAGTTTTTGTTGCTGTTTTTGATCTATTCTATGTATGGAAACCTTGTTCGTAAATGGCAGGTTACCGTTCTTTTTATCTATACCGTTGCCGTATCATTATTCATCCTCCTATTCCCACTAGACCTTACTACTTCGGCGTACATGGTAATGAACTATATCCTACTGCTGGTAATGATCGCTGTCGTTCTGCTGCTCACGCGTGTGGCATGGCGCGGTCGGGAGGGAGCAACGGTTTTACTTGCTGCGAATTGGCTGATTTTACTGTTTATTTGTTATCAAATGTTCGTACCGGACTTCTCGATCGTATTCTATTTAATAAAAAACTCCGGTTTTGAATATCTGGTATTCATTTTTGCACAGATGATTGTAGTAGCCCTACGTTACCGGCAGGCACAAAGATTAGAGATTGCTCACTTAAAAGGGCAGCTACGCCCGCATTTTATTCATAATGCGCTGACCTCAATCATCTCTATTTCCCGCAAGGACCCCGAGCGAGCCCGTGAGCTGTTGGTGGATTTCAGCAGTTATCTTCGAGGCTTTTACGATTATGACCGTGATGAGTTGGTTTCAATTGAACAGGAGATGGAGCTGGTGTGCGCCTATACCTCGCTAGAGCAAGCACGGTTCGGAGATAAATTCCATCTGGACTGTGATTTTGAAGTACATAATTTTCTTCTGCCATCCTTGTCGCTGCAACCACTAGTGGAAAATGCCCTGGTCCATGGATTGCGGGAAAAGGATAGTGGCGGTACGGTCACCGTATATACCAGAAGGATGATGAACGGCAGGGTGCGCCTCGGTGTCCGGGATGACGGTTTGGGCTTTCCCTCTCAAAACGCCTCAAAACGCAAAGGGATCGGAATCGAAAATATTAATCACCGCTTGGCACGACTTTACCGTACTTCCCTTGTATACCTGGCACCGGAGGGCGGAGGATGTGAAGTATATTTTGAAATTCCTTATAAGGAGGCTGAGAATTATTAAAGTATGGCTAATTGATGATGAACAGCCCTGTCTGGATGAACTGGCCTGGCTACTGAAGCAATATTCGGATGTAGAGCTTGTAGGCATGGACACCAACCCGGTAAAAGCACTGGATCATATCACCGAATGCTCCGTAGATGTAATATTTTTGGATATTGATATGCCAAAGCTGAATGGGCTGGAACTGGCACTGAGCCTGCAAGAGAAGTGTACTAAGATAAGTATTATCTTTGTCACTGCCCATGCCCAATATGCGCTGGAGGCCTTTAAGGCACATCCGCTGGATTTTCTGCTGAAGCCGATAAGGCAGGACAAGCTGGATGACTGTATTGCATACCTGCGTAAGCACGATGCTTTACTGCATCCAAAAGCAGAGCGAAAGCCCACTCTCACCCTCCGTTGTTTTGGAACCTTTGAGCTTGTCTGGCAGGATGAAATCAAATGGGGTACACGTCGGGTAAGAGAACTGCTGCTTTATTTATTGGACAGGAATGGTTTTCCGGTTACCAAAGCAGAACTGTTGGACGCGTTATTTGATGGACAGGAGGACAAGAATACAGTCCATAACCTGTATATGACAATTTACCGATTAAAAAATTTACTGGATACCCTTGATCCGGAACGGAAACGAATCCGATTGACCGAGGACTATGCTCTCCTCCTTGAACCAGGCTTGTGCGATTTTACCGATTTTATGCGCTTTGCAAGGGAGAACACCGTCATCACCGGGGAGAATGCGGAGGAAGCAGAATACGTACTAGGCCTTTGCCGTGGACCGTATCTTGAAAAAGAGAGCTTTGAATGGGCGAGAGAGAATGCATATGAAATCGAGATTGAATATGAGCGTATTACGTTAGGGCTTGGCAGATATCTGATCTCAGCAGGGCAACTTTTGGAAGCAGAACATATTCTGACTGTATTACTAAAGCGTAATGCACTTTGCGAAGAAGCACATACCCTTTTACTCGATCTGACTCTGCTGGCCGGAAGCCGGGAGGCTTATGTGCAGCGTTATGAGCAATATGCACACATCATGAAAAAAGAGTTGCGGATGAAACCCGAAGCATTTTATCAAAAGCAATATGAAGGGAAACGTTGAGAGAATTTCATTCCTTCAAATGCGCAAAAGGTGCGCGGTAATGTGATTAAAACTAAAATTTAACGTTTATTAAGCTGTTCTGAAGGAGTGGAATATCCTGTCAAAGCAGCTTTTTTCTGTTACGATGAATACGTTACCGTTTGTGAGATTTTGTGACAACCCTGAGTTATTATGGTTAATGATGGGAAGGGTGGTGGTTATTTGCGTGTATTGGTGGTGGATGATGAAGAGCCTTGCCTTGAAGAGCTTATTTATCTGCTTTCAAGGGAGCAAAATGTAGAAATTGTGGGTGCGTTTACAAACCCACTGGAGGCGCTGACGGCATCGGCAGCTTTAAAGCCTGATACAGCCTTTCTTGACCTTTCCATGCCACACTTAAACGGCGCGGAGCTGGCAAGGAAGTTGCAAGCATACTTCCCTGGCATAAGAGTTATTTTTGTAACCTCCTACGCAAAGGAGCTGGAAAATGTAAAAGATATTCCATCGAATGGCAGCATATTAAAACCAGTTAGTAAGACTAAAATTCAAAACCTGTTGAAGTGCCTTTCTAAAGTTAAGTAGGAAAGGAGTTGGACAAGAATGTATCAGTAATAAAGGAGCCGGTTACCTCCGATAAAAATTGATCTATTTATTATATTAAAATCAATAATCTTTATATAAGAAATGAGGAGATAGAGTATGAAACCAAAAAAGCTAAGATTCGTTTTACGAAAGTTACCCCTTGTATTACTAATAATTATTGCCTTTACTGTAAACATAACCGACTTCACTACCACTTCGGTGAAGGCACAAGAGGTGAATACTGTTACAAGCTTTTCTACGGATGATCCTATCGTGGAAGCATCGATAGAGAACAGTCTTCCCTCTAATCCCACACAATCAAAACAGGTTGAGCTTCTTGGACTCTCTACGGAGCAGCCCTCCCGTATTGCTCCCAATGGGGAAGAAGTAGATAAGAACAAGAATCCACTTGGACCGGATACTGTTGTTATTAACCGTACCTATCAGCTTGCCTATACATATGAAGCAAACAACAAAGACCAGCTTGGTGTCTATAACAATCCGATCGGAGCAGATAGAATTTCAATTAATAGGAATCTTATTTCATCAAATATCTCGGCTAATTCCGGTAAATTAGATGCTCTACATAAGGATATAGTAGCCGTAGATACGGATGGAAATGGTACGCAGGAGGTAGCAAACATTGCTTACGAATATATTCCCAGCTCCAAGGTATATTCACTAGAGCTTTACATTAGTGACTATAATAAGCTAACCGACAATGGCGCGCCAACTACCTCAGAGTTTTATAGTATACGCCTTTTCAAAGACTACCCAAATAATGATTTGACCTTTAAAAATGATGCCATCAAAAGCGCTGCCGGTGATTTTGATCAGGATGGAATCGATGAAATTGCCATTGCCACCGGGGCTGATGTCTTTTTATGCAAAGCGACCATGTCGAATTGTAAAGTAATATCCTCTACGAAATATTCCTCCTCCGTAGGAGACATAAAAGCCCTTGATACCGATCAGGATGGCTTTCCTGAGCTATTGATTACGAAGGATTCCTCCGATCATCAGGCAGCCACTCTAATGATTTATAATGGAACCGATCTTTCCTCTCCTGATTATAGTATAGCACTTGCTCTCGGCGATTCTGCATTTACAACAGCAACCGTTGATGTAGGAGATCTCCTCGGCGATGGTGATAATACCCTCGTAATCGGTGGAAAGACAACGTTAAAAAAGGGTAAGTCTACTACAATCCTTGGGCTTATCACTTACATCAAATATTATCCTGAGACAAAAACCTACGACGAAGCCTTAACAAAGATTTATAGCATGCTTTCTGATTCAAAAACCAGCTTTAAAGCGGTCCGCAGTAATTTTGACGTTAAATGTATATCCTTGGCCACACCGGTTCCGGGAACACCGGAATCCGTCATCTTAGGTGGATATATATTTAATTATGATCAAGTGAATGATACTTTTAAACGCCAGACCATCAATTCCTACTCTAATAATAGCACTAAGGATTATGCTTTAGGTGTAAGTGGACCTATGCCGGGAAACAGTTCCAAAAAAGCAGAGGATAATATAACCAATGTGAATTATGATGCGGATGAGACCTATATTTTGGATACCCTGGTAGGTAACTTTGATGGTAATGGCTCCGGTAAGGAGCAGATTATCCTGCTTCATTACAACGACTGGTATGATAAGAAATTAGTCTATATCACCCAGTGTTATATGAAGGAAGATGGAACCATAACTTCGAATTTAAATGAAATCTCCCAGATCACCAAGAAAAACCCGTATACCTACCCTTCTATCGGTGCGGTGGACGTTTATAACCATGGAACAAGGTTAAAATATTTGCCAGACAGAAGCTCCTTTGTGTATTCCAATCCAGTGGTAACTGCTGTCTTAGGTGCTTCTCCCTACTACAAAGAGCTAGAAGACATTACTGCTGCTCTGGGAAATGTTGATACCACCTATGGAACCGGCTCCGAATCCGAAACCTCCACTACCAATGGGGTTTCGGTCAGTGCGGGTGTATCCTTTGGCTATGAGAATAGTGTTAGCGTCTTTGGTATCGAACTTTTCAGTTATTCCTTTGAAACCTCGGTTACCCGCTCCCTTTCTTCAGACTGGAGTACGGCTTCCTCTGTCAGTAAAGAGATTGCATATACCAATTATTATACAGATGATGCCGTTATCCTTACGGTAGTGCCCTATGATATATACGTTTACGAGGCAAGAGTCTGGAATAGTATGACGGGGAAATATGAAACCGGTGAAATTGTGATGCAGATACCCTATACACCTATGACTACAATGATGACAGTTGATCATTATAATAAGGCTGCTGAAGCTATTCCAAATGCTCCAATCATCACTCCTGATGTGTTAGATCATACGGTGGGTGATCCTCGCTCCTACCCCAGAAGCTCCAGAGGACTTTCTAATGTATCCAATCGAGATGTATTATTAGCCGGTTCCAATGATGATAATTCCTTTATCGGATGCGGAATCGGTAACAGCTCCGTGGAACAATCCATCACCAGTACCAGTACCACCGGTAAATCCTTTGACTATGAAGAAACCATTGATGTTTCCTTTAGTGTCAGCATCGGTGGTGTTAAAAGCGGGGTAAATGCAGGTGCAGGGCATTCCCATAGTCTGAGTATAACCAGTTCAAAATACACCACCCGTTCCGGTAGTGCAGCCAGTGTGCCGTCATCCTATAGTCAATATCAGTTTAACTGGGCATTGGTTGCATATAATTATAATTTGAAAGCCGGAGACTCTCATCAAAAATGTACTGTTATAAGCTATATCTGTAAGCCCATCGGGAACGATTATCCTCCAAAGGTTCCTAATAATCTAAAGATGAGTTCTCAGAACTTAACCTCTACCCAGCTTCGCTGGGATCCGGCAGAAGGAGCCGCCGGATATAGTATATTGCGTTCTACCACCAAGGACGGACCTTATTCGGTAATTTCAAGTGTCAATGGCAAAAATACAAATATTTTTAACGATATAACAATTGAAAGAAAGCAGGATTACTATTATCAGATAAAAGCCTTTAACAGTAAGCTTGCCATGCCAACAGAAGCGTTAGCAGTATCTTCCTTGTATGTTACTGATATGAGAATTAAGACACAGCCAAGGCTTTCCTATCCGGAATACGACTCGCTAGATCTCTCTGCACTTGTCATAGCCTTAGTCCTGAACAATAATACTACGGTCAATGTACGCTATCCGGATTTTGAACAATATAATATCTCTACCAGTCTGGCTCACGGAATTGAGTTAGATGCCACGAATACCGGTATTCCGATTACGGTGAAATATGAACCAAATTATATATCAGCTAATACTGACAGCCTCAGCATAAAGGCATATAATCCTTATCCGATTGGACTTACCGTTCACTTTACCATAGGTACAACTGTAGACGCGATTGCACTTGTCCCCGGTAAGGAGCTGGAAGCCTCCATTACCATGGAAAATACCACGTCCTCCGATTTACCTGTTGTGGTTACCCTGGCTCTTTATGACAATATGGGTACCATGGTTCAATACGCAGTAACAGCAAAGACAGTAGCTGCAAATAAAACTACCAATTGCAATAATACTGTTACTCTGCCCTCCAATGTTAACGGATATACAGCTAAGGTCTTTGTCTGGGATGGAACAAGTTTATCAAGTAGTAGCTTAACTCCTCTTGCTGAAGTAATCCAAATACCTGCTAATTAAGCTGTAGGGAAAACAATTACAAGATACATTTGGAGTAACTGTTCCGTGTTTTCACAGTTCAGGGCATCTTACGATGCCATCCATTTTGGCGCTGAAACACTCGAATCCACAACGTGATTCTCGAGATTCTGGATAGTTACAAATAAGATATTGCAAGTAAGGAGGTTTGCAACGCTTGAAAAAACTTTTGGTTTATTTATTTTTTCCGATACTGCTACTACTGATACCCGCTTCTCCTGCATTGGCTAACTCCAACACCAAGGTAAACGCCAATATTAACGATAGCAAGCAAGTAACCATCAACGGAACCATAGATAGTGGAAGTGGTCAGACAGTGCATATCCGGGTCGAGGATCCAACCGGTGCTATTGATTATGCAGGTACTACGATCAGCAAAAAAGATGGTTCCTTTACTCTGACCTACACCATGACCAATACCGCTTTCGGAAGCTATAAAGTGACTGTAAATACCTATGGAGAAGCAGTGCCCGGTATAACCGAATTTTCCTATGGGATCAATAATGAGCTGGCTTCCCTGTTGATCAGCAGCGGTTCCTTTGATAATGCATTTTCAACTGATATTACCGAATATCGGGTTACGGTAGCTCACAATCTATCCCGCATTCAACTGACCCCGACTGCCAGCGAAAGCTCCTCCCTGATTGATGTAGACGGTACTGCTGTTGCCAGTGGAAAATCCACAGTTTCCCTTCCACTTAATGATGAGGAAACAATAATAAAGATTAATGTTACCTCACTCTCAGGACAGGTGAAGACCTATACCTTAACCATAATCAAAAGCAACTCAGATATTCCTACCCTGACGACCTTTGCTTCCATTGATGCCAATAAAAAGGTTATAATAAAAGGGAATATTAGCACCGGCTACGGACAAACAATTGCAGCCAGAGTAATGTCTCCGACGGGTAAAGTGGTGTATGCCGGTTCAACGATAAGCTTGGCAGGTGGTGATTACGAATTATCCTATCTCCTTGCCGGTAAGAGCACCGGTAAATATGATGTAATGGTTGGTGCTGTAGGAGTAAAGGAAGCAGTATCCACTTCTTTCTATTATATAACAGATGTCACATTGGAAGACCTTACCATCAGCGATATAACATTATCACCTGCCTTCAAATCCAAGGTAACAGAATATACCTCGGCTGCTGATGGCAGCTTTGACAGCATTACAGTAACTCCGATAGCCTGCGAAGGTGCAGATAAGATCCTTGTGAACAAGCAGCTTGTGCTAAGTGGTGAAGTCTCGAAACCGATCCGGCTCCTTGAGGGAAGTAATCCCCTGACAATTACCGTATATGCACAGGACGAAGCAATTAGCAAAACCTATCATATAACCATTATCAAAGCAAACAAGATTCCTGATATCGCTTTGAAAGCTGAAATCAATCATAAAAAGCTTGTCAGTATAAG
Organism: Bacillota bacterium; assembly: GCA_023415475.1. Classification (GTDB taxonomy): domain Bacteria; phylum Bacillota; class Clostridia; order Lachnospirales; family Lachnospiraceae; genus Mobilitalea. The sequence continues at coordinate 34,359 of JAEZKL010000059.1, forward strand.
CGGTAGTACAGGAATAAGAGCAAGACGGGCCATCTCTGTTTTAATAACGGATCCAAACGGTAATACGGAATATACCAATCATATTAAAAGCTCTGCTGACGGTAGCTTTCAGCTTGCTTACACTATGAAAAATAAAGTAAAAGGAGAGTATAGGGTATCCGTCGGAGCAGTAGGCCTTAAGACCCCGACAGTTGCTTATTTCACTTATAATCCCATTACTGATTTGTCCGATTTATCCTTGGATAAGGCATCTCTATCTCCGGTATTTGCTAAGGATCTATTGTATTACAGTTCCTATGTAGATTACTCAGTAGATTCCGTCCGTATTACTGCAACAACAGTTAGTCCGGAGGCAGAGATAACAGTCAATGACTCTATCGTGAACAGCGGACAGGTATCCACAGACCTCCTATTATGGGAAGGTGTTAATATCATCCCTATTGTTGTTACCAGTTTTGATGAATCTAAAGCATATTATATTACGATTACAAGAGGAAGCAGACCACAGCCCTCCAATTCAGACTTGCTCAGCCCAGGCCTAAGTAGTTTAAGCTTAAGCAGCGGCACCTTAAGCCCGGTATTTTCCCCAAATACTTCTGAATATACTGCAACTGTGGAAAACGAAGTTGATTCTATTACCGTAATGCCTATTGCAGCGGATCATAATGCAACAATTAAGGTGAATGGTACCCCTGTAACCAGCGGTTCTGTCTCCGACAGCATCGGCCTGAACATCGGTCCCAATACGGTAAACATTACGGTTATTGCAGAGAGTGGGTTAAGCAAGACCTACACCATAACCGTAGCAAGGAAAGCAGCAGATACATCTCCGGAGTTATCCTCCGACGCCTCCTTATTAAGTCTTGAATGCGACGGAATGCTCAGCCCTGCTTTTGACCCGGCTATAACCACATACACTTCATCTGTTTCCGCAACAGAACTTACCGAAATATATGTTGCTCCCTTCACCAATGACAGCAATGCCACTGTCTTGGTTAATGGGACTCTCTGTAATAGGGGCGATAGTGTCGCCATAAGCATTAGTGGCCCATCCATCCTCTCTATTAATGTTCATGTAACTGCACAAGACGGCACGACGAAGGATTACAATATAACCGTAACGGTTAACTAATAAAATGTATCTAGAGGGGTTGTTTCAAAACAACCCCTCTATTTTTTACCGGTATAGTCAAAATACTCATAGTTTGTTCCCTGTACCTGACCCCTTAGTACCCACCCCTTGCGATAATACAGCAAGAATTACTCCGCTTAGTACGAATACCGTTCTTTTCATTAGCATGATATCCTTATAAAATAGTATACTACCCTCTCTAACACCTAAGGAGGATATTAGCAGCTTCCACTGATTGCCCCAAAAGTCAAAATCGGACCAGCGTGTGGGAAGCATGGAGCTTGAATAATAAAAATGTACATTCGTTACTCTGATTAGGATGGCACTTAATATGATAATACCTAACGACCCACTCACGAATAAAACCCGGGAGGCTTTCCATTTATTGACCCTACGAGCAAAATATATGATTAATAACATAGCACTAAACCATAAGGGAATGTGGATGAGAAGGTATGAAATCTTCTGATACATATAGCCATCTATATATACTGTAGGAGTGCCAAGACCATAGGCTTGAATGAAGTTCTCAGCTAAACGTTTTGCGTTTTCGGTATCCGAAAAAACAAGCTCCATACAAGAGTATTTTATACCCTCTTTCTTCGAAACCACCTGCTTCTCTTCCTGAATTATCATTGTATTGCTGCCTATCCCTTGCATTATTCCATTTATCGTATATTCTTTATTATTTAGGCTTATTGTAAGTCCTACTGCATTTTCTGAATTAAATAACTGATAGGCCGTATTCCGATCAATAACGCAGCCCATATCATCCCCATTGGACAGAAACCCGCCATATAGCATAGAATCGGGATATACCTTTGTCATATCTCCAGTCACTGTGATTAATCCAACACTTACCGATGTATTTCTTGCTTCATTGGTAAGCATAATATCCTCATCTCTTTGCCATAGAGTTACCTCCGGTATATTATTATCTTCCTTTGAAATCATACCCCGGATAATATCTTCTATTTCCTGTCTAGATAATATAGGCTCTTTATATCTTAAACTGACAGCTCCATGATAATCCGATATGTAGGCTTGATTAATGATAGCTGCAATCCAAAAGATTATACCGAATGTCAGAATAATAAGCTTCCATATTAACTTCTTGTTATTCCTATTAAGTACAATCTTATGCTTCATTGTATGCTCCCCTGTTTAATAATTAATACGAATCCGATCTCCTGCATTAATATATTTATTGCTGTCAGTGATAACTTGGCTCTTCGATGATATTGCTCCATCTACAGCCACTGTTCTGTTGCCCTTGTCTAATATAGTTACATTTATGCGTTCTGCGATTAACAGCGTTCCAAGTATGTCCTCCTGCTCTTTTGTTATTAGAACATAATCGCCGTAATTATCCTCTCGAAGAGCCTGTATCGGAATACACTGATCAAATTGCTCAGACTGGGTTGTTATCTTAAACCCCGCCTTCTCACCTAATAAGTAATCATCTTCCGGCATCCTAGCCATCATTTCAGACATTCCGTTATCACCAATTGTAATTTTCTCTATTTCTACTTCTATACCCATCCTTTTACCTGCCAGGCTAATGTCTGCTGCGACCCCTTCTGCTATGTTTGCTGCATCTTCTCTATCAAACTCCGCTCTAAATACATAATCCCCAAAGCCCAGCTTTATCATCTCTTCTCCCAAGGTCGTCCTACCTGCCGCCACCCCAACAAAGGTAACAACACCTTTCATAGGAGACCTCACTTCTCCGGAGCATTCCATAAGTGCTCTTATCTCATCCAGCTCTTGTTCTTTTACATTCAAATCAATATCATGGCTTTGTAATACCAACTCCGATATTTGTTTGCTAATCGAATTACTGGACGCATCTTCATTTAAATTGTGCATTTCCACCGCCTGCTTAGCTATCCTGACTGACTCCTTTGCAGCTTCTATGTCTTGTCTTTTACCGTCCAAAGCCTCCTCATAATCATATGTTCCATCCTCAATGCTTTTGATAACATTCTTAAGCTCAGTAATTTCTGCCTGTAAATCATTTCTTGCCATCTCGAATTCTTTTTTTAATGCTTCATGATCCTCTTCCGCTCTTTTCAGTGCCAACGTCCTTTTTATGACATCCTGCTCTATTTCCTTTTGCTGATCACCGTATATAAAATCATATAGCTTTTTTTCCGGAGCTTCCAGATCAACTCCCTCTTTGATTGCTGTTTGAAATTGCTTGAGGTAATCTTTTAATTGCTTATCGTTCCTTCTAAGACTTTTAAGCTCACCGCTTTCCTTCTCATAAGCACCTTCCAGAAGATTAATATGCCGTTCATACTCCTCAAGATAAGAGAAGTAAGCATTGACCGCGTCATTATATCTTTCCTCCAAGGTTCTTCTGCTTTGCTCGGAATTAACCGAAGGATCGGTATTGCTTAACAGCTTTTGCAACTCATCCTGATACATATATAAACGCTCTTCATAAAACAGAATATTATTATGTAGATTCCACAGATAATTTTCTGCTCCCATCATCCCCAATGCTTTCGTATATACCGCATCCTTATGCTCCTCATAAGCCTCGTCATTGATATAATAAGCTTTAAATATATCCTCTTCTGCCAAATATATGGTTAACTTATCTTTACCTAGGACTGCGTTTTTATATTCACCAATTAGTCGTGTAATTTTTAATTTCGTCTCACCGGCCTGTTCTAAAGCAGTGCTTGCATCCTCCACTGCTCTTAGCGTGCGTATGAGTTGCTGATCCTGGGAAAATATTAAGTTTTGATAGCTTTTCACAGCAGCTTCATACTCCTTCTTTTTATTTTCAAGGAGCTTTTCCTTTGTACTGTTCCTACTACTTTCGTAATCCTTCTGCGCCCCATCTAACCTTTTATTCGCTACCTCCAGATTCTCCTTGGCCTGCTTTAGGGATAGTATGGCAGACTGGGAGGGCTTAGAAGGTTGCCGCCTTAAACGCTCCTCGGCCATTAATAGCTCGATCTTTGTAATCTCATTATCTATGGAAGTATATCTATCCTGTAAGTCCTCCATACGATAGGAATATAAAGCCGTACCAACGTCTACCTCTTCTCCTGGACTTACATAAACATCATCAATACGATATCCCGGTAATACCATAAGGAGCTTCTCCTCCTCCGGTATTATCTCCCCTGTGCCTGATATAGAGTATACTAATCTATCCCTTTGAGGATTACTTACCTTTACTCTTGCTACCGTAACGGATGCCATGACTCTGGATACAATGGTAAACACAAGCATTAAGACAAAGAACAGTATCAGCAATTTGCCTGCTACATGGGAGACGGAGGTTTTCTTAAGTTTTTTGTTTTCCGCTAAGGCTTTTTCAAATTCAGTCTTTATTATAGTTTTTATTTTTTTCATATCTTATCACCTAAAGCCCTTTTATTCTTTTATTCCTGATACCATAATTCCCTGCTCCAGATATTTCTGTCCGTACAGAAAAAGTAATAGTGCCGGTAGTAGCATAATTACCGAACCGACCAGTGATATGCCGGCCTTTGCGTTTGAAACATTAGGAAGATACAAGGTTAATGGCCACCGGCTTGCCGTTTTGATATAATTGAGCGGTTGTTCAATCGCATTCCAAAGCTCTAAGAAACCCAGAAGCATTGCCGATATAATCCCACCCCTCCCCATGGGAACTCCGATATTCCAAAATATACTCCATTCTCCTGCTCCGTCGATGCTTGCCGCCTCAAATAAGGATTTAGGAATAGCCTTAAAAAACTTAACCATGATAAATACCGGAAAGGTAGAGAAGGCTGCCGGCAAAATAATTGATAAGTGGCTATCCAATAAGCGAATTTTATCCAGCACCAAATAGGTAGATACCATCGTTACCTGAAAAGGCATTATCATCAATATAATATACAAGGTAAAAATAGCTTTTTTCCCTTTGAAATCAAATTTTGCAAAGCTCCAGGCAGCCGGGACTCCAATCATTAGTTGTCCTAGCAGAGAGGGGAGCACCTGCTTACAGGAGTTCCAATACACGACAAAAAAGCTTGGAGTATCAAGTAGAATCTCTACATAGGATCGTAGGGTTGGATATTTCGGAAACAATGGCCAGGAAACAACTCCTGTAGTATTATATAATACTGCTGAAAAATTCTCCGTAAATTCATCGGGACCTATAAAGGAGCCGGTAATAACAAACCAAAGCGGAAGGACAGTTATCAGTGATAACACGATAAGTAAAAGCATATTAAGCTTTCTTTTTAGGATTAAAAAAATACTCATACTTCCTCACCCAATTTTCTGTCTAAACCCTGCAATATAAGGATGATTACTATAATAATCAGCGCTACCATTACTGCTGCCGAGCACATCTTTTGGATATCCAGCTTTGTAAACCAGTTATTAAAGAGATGCTGAAGCATATAAATGCTATCATCTCTTGGATAGGTCCCGGCAATCATATATGCCTCACGAAACACCTTAAAGGTGTTTAGTAAGGACAGTACCGAAACAATAAAGACCGTAGGAAGTAAGCCCGGTAAGGTAATATACCAAAATTTCTTCCATGCATTTGCTCCATCCACTGAGGCAGCCTCATACAATGCAGCCGATATTTGGTCAATTCCGGTAAGCCAGAGCACCATATCATATCCAATATTCTTCCACAGATAGCTTATTACTAAGATGGGAAAAGCCTTTGTGCTCATCCAGTCAAATCCCTCGATTCCCAGCTTAGAAAGCAGTACATTCAATAACCCGCTCTGATGAAAGACCACCTTCCATAAGAATACCACTGATGCCACAGGAATGGCCATGGGGATAAGAAATGAGGTCTTAAAGAAGCTTCTGTGTTTTTTAAGACTGCTTATCATTACTGATATAATTAATGATAGCAGCAATAATAGCGGAACACATACCAATATAAATCTTAAGGTATTGTCCATAGCCATCTGGAATGCTTTATTTTGTATAACGCTTCTGTAATTATCCAATCCTACAAACTTACCACTCATGGCTGCAAAGAAGGATCTTCTGACTGCATCACCAAATGGTATTAATACAAACAGGATGACTCCTATGAAGCTTGGAGCTAAAAAAGCCCATGCTTTAATATTATTCTTCATTGTTCTATCCTTCTACCGTTTGTTACGGTCTTGATGTCATAAATCATCTTAATTGTAGGGTAGTGAATATATGTGACTTATGACATCCGAACCATTAATATATCTCCCTTATTATTCTGACAAGTATAAATTAATGCTGGCTACAGTATTATTAGATGCTTGCTCTGCTGTAATATCACCTCTTAGATATCTCTCTGCCTCATCCAGTATCATATCTGCCATTGTCATGTCATTCACCATCGGCTTATCCACTGCACATATGCTTTCATATAGTAGTTTTCTTCGCTTCTCCGTTGGATATTGAGCTTTAATACCATAACCATCACCCGCTATCCCAATACTGCTGTCTTTATCAACCCGAATCCATTCCTCCATAGCTGCTTGATTGACCGGAAAACCGTCCAGCAAATCATATCTTTGAATATCTGTGGAAAATAATAATTGTACAAATTCCTTAGCTAATTCCTTCTGATTTCCGGCACTGTTAATTCCGACCAGACCGCTTGCTTTAAAGGAATTATTGATCACTCTAAAGGATCCTTCCCATTCTTGAACTACTTCGTCGATTATGGCATAATCCTCAATTCCACCCACTTCTTCTATATTGGCTTGTATTTTCTTCTGATGCGCATCGAGACATGAGTCTATCCAATATCCCTTAACTGAACCTTTCGATGAATTCATAAAGTCCAATTCCACATCATCAGAAGCATTCGTGGCCTCTGATATTGCACTAATAGTTTCAAGAAAACCCTGTAAAGCTGCTTCATCTAATTCATTATCCGTATTGACAAGCTGATTATAGTAGGTCATTAGAAACCATGCCGCAAGCGCCCTGTAATTGCTTGTGTTAAGTACCGGTATCTCTTTATTTTTCCGGGCATAATCCGCAAACTCATCCAGTGAATTTGCAGAATTTACTGCCTCTTTACTTCCATATATGATTGGAAGCTTAATACGAATCGGCATAACATACACCTTATCGTCTAAATAATAAGGATTTGTTATATTAGGCAGTAGTTCGCCCGAAGCCTTCATTAGGGTAAAAATGTCTCCCATATCCTCCAGAACGCCCTTCTCTATGTAGGCTTCGATCGGCATACCATCCAGCACTAATATGTCAGCTCCTCTTCCTGCCAGAAGCTCTGTATTCAGGGCATTAATCTGATCCTTTAGCGTAATTGTTTGCTCCGGATCCTTTATTCCGTATGTATACTTCACCCTTTTATTTAAATTAGCAATCCTAAAATTAATACTAACATCCGGATGATTTTTTTGAAATATGGTAACCGCCTGACGAATCGTCGGATTATCCTCAATTGAGAATATCGAAAGCTCGATCGGAGGTTCTGAGCTGACAGTTTCATCATAGTAAATATGCTTTATTTCGATATCACTATAATCATTAGTAGTTATTATGAAATAGAAGTCCTTCTCTGCTCCTAATAAGAATTTGGTAAGAACACAGGAAGGCTTACTTAAGCTACACTGGCTTCCGTCGATCAGAGTTTCCCATATGGAGCCCCCCTCCTTATTCAGATGAATTCCATTGACATCACTAACGTAAGCCGTTCCTTCCTTCGTATCTAATATTCCGGAATCTAATGAAGTAATTTCGATTGGTCTGAGAGCTCCCTCTTCCTTCGTCTCCACATTGTTTGAAATAAGCTCTTTATCATTTTGATCCGTATAATACAGAGTATTCCCTTCTACACTGAGTACACAGGATCTTCCACAATTAAATTCACTAATTATGGACTGTCCATCCGAGGAGTATAATTCAACTATTTTCCAAAGGTAAACTGCAGCTATCATGCCATTTTCCAATACCTTTAATACTTTTGGTCGATAGGGAATATTACCCCATTCTTCATAGGAATCATCAAACCTCTTTAACTCAACCTTTTCATATTCTCCTGTATCAGATAATCGATATAACGCATTATGATATTCAGAAATAGTATCTCCTAAGAGATACTGCTTCTTGTCTTCTCCATAAAACACATCCCTAATCATAAAATTATTGGCATTGATATTGTTGAATACCTGGAGCGCTTCTGAATCCACCTTGCTCCAATTCCCATTAATATTCAAATACTTTTCATAAGAGCTATCATTGTATGCATAAAGCTCGATATCCTTTTCGGGCGAAATTGTAATGGATACAAACTCAGTAGAAGTTACTCCCGGAGGAAGCGCGATATTCTCTTCTACATATCTTCCCATTGACAAACCACTCTCTATAGCCTTGTCAACCTCAGTTCCTTTATTATCCTTGGAACTACAGCCTGTTACTGCTGGTATAAGCAGCAAGATGACTAAGATAACCCACATTACTTTCCTCATGTTATATCCCTCCATATCCGATATATTTATTCTTTATTGCTTCAAAATAAGCACCTTGTTTCCTGTACCTTTCCTTTATTCTACTATAGGAATATCTAAATATTCTCTAACATAAATTAGGAATTTTTGAGATTTATTAGAGATATTCATGCTAATATGTTATAATAAGCGTAGTGAGCATATGCAAGCTTGTTTGCGATATGCGATCGGAGCTGGAGATCATGAACATGATTTTGTTCATGATATATAATTGTGGTGGTATGTTAATGATAAGGAGGCATGCTATCGCCCAAATTTAAGGGCATGCATCAGATTGGAGAGTTTTATGAAGATTTTACTTATTGAAGATGATAAGGATCTGTGTACTGCTCTTAGTGTAACTCTAAAAAAAGAAGGTTTTGATGTAGATATCAGTATGGGTGGGGGGGATGCGATTTATTATGCATCCTCGGTGTCTTATGATATTATTATATTGGACCGAATGCTTCCTTTATTAGATGGTTTGTCGATCCTGCAAATTCTTCGTAAAAACAATATTACAACTCCGGTTATCGTAGTAACTGCTATGAGCGGTATTAAAGATAGGATTGACGGATTAGATGCCGGTGCAGATGATTACCTGATAAAGCCCTTTGATATAGGAGAGCTTCTGGCAAGAATTCGTGCATTGGTCAGACGCCCCAGAGAATTAAATAATACCCGTACACTCCAATTTTCTAACTTTACCTTAAATATTGATCTACATACCCTAACTACCGAATATAAAACCGTGACCTTATCCAATAAGGAAACTAAGTTATTGGAATTCCTGATTAAAAATAAAGGTCAAATCCTTACAAGAGATCAAATAATTGAAAGAGTATGGGGACTGGACACTTTTGTCGAGGACGGCAACTTAGATAATTATATTTATTTTGGGCGCCGTCGATTAAAAGCTGCCAACTGCAGGGCACAAATTAAGACGATTCATTCTGTGGGCTATCAGCTTATTGAAATCGTAACATAGGGGGAAACCATGTATAGATCCTTACGAAATAAGTTGGTTTTGCTAAATACTGTATCAACCGGATTAATACTCATCATAGTCATGATTATCATTTTAATGGTCGCAGAGAAAAAACTGGAAGAAAAGTGGTTGGAAACCTTCGCGAATCATGGGGACACAATCATAAATAAGCTTCAACTTGATAATATGGTGAAACATAGCTGGCTTTCCCAGCTAGAATCAAAAAACAATCTGATCATACATATTGAGGATAATGGTAGTCCTATATCCTTCAAAGGTGTTTTACATTCCCCTACAGACCGTGACCTGTTAATGAAGCAGCTTACAGCCCTTGCCTTGGAGGAAGGAATTGATATAAGAAGAAATCCAATCTTTCTCAATGAAGCGAAAAGTAGTATTTATACGATAAAAGGTGAGAAAAACGAAATTTATTATGGACTTGCTGTAATCATACCAACAACTACCGGCTGGAGAAGTCTTTTATTACTTCAATATTTCCCAAATTATTACCCCTCAATAATTAATCAAAGAATATTATATTCCCTCCTAAGCTTAGCAGGAATAATTTCTTTATTTCTAGTAAGTCTATGCTTTGTGTCAAAAATGCTAAAGCCTATAGAAGAAAGCAATCGTAGACAGACCTCATTTATAGCCGCGGCTTCCCATGAGTTACGTTCTCCTCTGTCTGTAATTATGGCAAATAATGCGGCTATCTCTAATTCTACATCTGACGCTCAAATGTTTCATAAAGGAATTGATAGCGAATGCAAACGAATGGCTCACTTAATCGATGATATGCTTCTACTAACTAGTATGGATGCAAAGACCTGGCTGATTAATAAAGAGTCTATAGAAATCGACACCCTATTAGTTGAAACCTACGAAGCTTTCTTACCTTTATTCAGACAGAACGAACTAAGTCTCGTTCTTAACCTTCAAGAGGATGAGCTACCTACTATATATGGGGATAAGGACCGCCTAAAGCAAATACTGGCTATACTGTTGGACAATGCATTATCCTACACCCCACCGGGAAAAAAGGTTACCTTGCATGGATTTGTATCCAACTGCCACCTTAATATAGAAGTAGAGGATCAGGGTATAGGTATCACTGATATAGATAAAAAGCTCATATTTGACCGCTTTTACCGGGCAGATAAATCTCGAAATGACAAGAAGCATTTTGGACTGGGCCTATGTATTGCAAATGAATTAGTACAACGCCACGGCGGTAAAATCTCGATACGGGATACCGAAGGCGGCGGTGCCACCTTTGTCATAAGGATACGGGTATAAAATAGACCCACTGCAACAAACTATGTGGTAGGTCTTTTTTATATGACGTCTCTATTCCCCTTCTTCCTTCTTGCTTTGATAAATATGAGTAATGATTGTCTCCATGGGCATCTCCTTAATTGATATATCTGTAAAGGCACATACCTTCGATAGTTCTGCCAGGAAATCCGTGATCGATATCTGATCCTGATCCACGCTGACCGTAATGTTTTGGTCCGATTCTCGCGTGATGATCTCTGCTCCCGCAATATTCATTTCTGTTAATGGCTTCCCTAACACCAGCTGGACAATCTTCTTAGCTCCAAGAACCTTCTTCAGGTTATCGATAGAATCGTCGAATACCTTCTCGCCATGGTTGATGATAATGATCTTTCTTGCAAGCTGCTCCACATCCTCCAGATCATGGGTCGTAAGGATGAAGGTCGTTCCCCGAGCATTCATCTCACGGATAAATTCTCGGATTCTCTGCTTTGCAATCACATCCAGTCCGATGGTTGGCTCATCCAAGAATACCACCTTCGGCTGATGCAGCATCGCCATGATGAATTCGCATTTCATTCTCTCTCCAAGGGATAATACTCTGGTCGGCCTCGTCATGTAATCCTCCACTCCAAAAAGCTTTGACATGATTCCCAACCGCTCATTGTAATCCTGATCGGTAACCCCATAGATGGCTTTGTTCATTCGAAAGCTGTCAATGGGTGGAATATCCCAGATCAACTGAGACTTCTGACCGAAGACGGCTCCAATCTGTTGCACATAGGTCTTTCTGTTTTTGGTCGGGTTATACCCCATTACGTCAATATTACCACTGGTGGGATATAAGGTTCCCGTTAGCATCTTAATTGTCGTTGACTTGCCGGCTCCATTCGGTCCAAGAATACCGACAATGTCACCCTCTCCAACATCAAAGGAGATATCATTGACTGCCATCACCGGTATCTTCTCCCGGTGGAAAAAAGTCTTCACACTCTCTTTGAAGCTGCTACCCCTCTTATAAGTATCATATCTTTTTATCAAATGATCTACCTTAATCATTGTTCCCATCATCAGCCTCCCACCCCTTGGTACAGACGCACCATGGATCGATATAGTAATATTCCCAATGACATGAACAGTACACAGGGAAGAATCGCATAGAACATGACATAACCTCCCCGTCCTAGCAGCGCTGCTGCCGGAAAGAAGCCAATCATAGCCACGGGAATAACATAGGAGGAGACGATTAATACCGTCTTCGGGAAGATACTCTGAGGATATTTTCCAAAGCTTCGCAAACTGTCAAATATCTCCGGGATTCGGGAATTCCCCACCCATTTGAAGGAGGTTGCCGCCATAATCAGAGATATTCCAAGCATAACCATCATTCCCACCATGAACATCGCAATAAACTGTAACCACATAATCAGAGTAGGTGCTGTAAGGTTGGTAAGTGAAATGATGAAAATCGTTATTCCTCCGAGCAGAAGTCCGATTCCATCGATGGAAAAGGTCTTTGCCATCAATAAAAACATAGTATCTACCGGCATTAATAGAACCATCTCAAAATTACCCTCTCTGACAGCGAGCATGGTCGCCCACATAATTCCGTGAAAGGACATATCCGCAATCGCCATTGATATGGTAAATACCGATTGGATTAGCAGTACCTCATAGATAGTCCAGCCTTCAAATCCTGCACCTGCTCCATAGATCAAGATAGTAACCAGAGGAAATAAAATATCTCCCAGTAGCATGATTACTGAATTTAGGAAGAAATTCAATCGGTAGGTCGAAGCTGTAGCAAAAGCTACTTTGATGCATTCACGATAAATCAAAAGATAACGTTTCATTCACACTACGCCCCCACTCCGCTAAAATGTCGCATAGATGCCCGATTAATCAGTTCGCTTAAGCCAATAATAATAGCCACTGCAATCCCTTGGAGCCCAACAATCGTCGGAATGCTCATCGTTATCCCTCCCAGCTGAAAGCTACCGGTAAATACCATCGCCAGAACATAGGACATATAAGGAAATGGTAGGAAGAACAGAAATCGCTGCATCGCTTCGGGGAAAAACACCAGAGGAATATACACCCCGGAGAAAACCCCCGCCAATAAATCAAATACTCTGCGAATTCCTGAGGACTGTACGAACCAGAAAGCAGTCATACCGAGAATATAATGAACATAGAAGTTCATTAGAAAGGCTAAGGCCACTGACAGCAACGTCCATCCCAAGTGTTTCGGAACCATATTGACTCCAAAGAGTAACGTAAATATGATATAGCACGGTACAAATTCAAACACAAGTCCAAGAAAACGATGCCCTACCTTCTGGGAAAAGGCAAAAAACCGGTGATTGATCGGTCGCATGGCGAAGGTAAGGAATTTACCGGTACGGATCAGCATTTGCAGATTCCAGTCAGCAAAATCCATGGTAAGATAACCAATTAAAGTAGATGCACCAAAATAAGTGACCATCTGAGTCAGGCTCATACCGTTTAATTCAGATTTACCACCATAGGCCGCCGTCCAGATAAAGTATTGTACGATAAAGTATACAGGCCCCACAAAAATAGAGACCATAGAATGAGTGCGGTAGGCACTCCATTCCTTATAGGTGACCAGTGCTACCGCCCTCATGATATTGAAATGATGTCGTATGTAATTCAAAACAAACTCCTATCTGCTTATATAATTCCTGACCACATGACCGCAGCCGCATTATATAAAGGCTCCGGACACCAAACATCATTGATGAAGGGGATGAACCAGGCAGCAACCATCTTCTCCGTAGGGTCGATGATCAGACAACATCCGCCTGCACCCTCATGGAAAAAGCTTCCTTGTGTATAGATACTGGCATCGTTACAGCGCATATCCGGTCCAAGGCCATATTGACGATAAGGTCCTCCCGCATTCCAACAGTAATCCTTGACATGGGGCTGCGTATAAAGCGTCGTCATCTTCTCAATAGCTTTTCTTCCGAGAATACGATTTCCGTCAATGTACCCGCCTTGCTGAAGCATGATACCAAAACGACAGAGATCATACGCTGTCGAATGAAGACCACCACCGGTGCCCGGTATCTTCTCCCACACTGTTCCGGCTTCCTCATCCTTATAGGTTCCGGCTAATATTTCATTTACTATCTTTTCCCGACGTTCGTTTTGGATGTTCGTCCGAGCTACCACTTCCTTCTTACGGAAATTAAAACCGGTGTCATGGAGTCCGCAGGGCTTTACAATATGGTTCATGATGTAATCATCGGCGAATTCACCACTCACTCTTGAGATAATCTCTCCCAGGATTACATAGCCAAAGCTGCAATAAGCCCATTCTTCCCCGGGATTCTTACGCATACCGGTATGTAATGCAGCGGCTATCCAGTTATTACCCTTATCCTCCTGTATGAATTCCCAGTGATTAATTTGATATTTGTTCTCAAAGCAACCTCCATCCGGATGCATACCGGAGGTATGGGATAATAGATGGGCAACCGTTATTTCATTAAAAGGCTTAAAGGAGAATTCCTCGATGATCTCTCCAACCTTCTGATTCACACGAAGCTTTCCATCCTCAACTAATTGCCAAATAGCTACTGCGGTAAACAGCTTTGTAATCGAAGCGATTCTCTGAATTGTATCCGGCTGCAATTCTCTTGTATCCTCTTCGCGGTAGGACAGCTTTCCGACTGCATTATTCGCAAATACCTTCCCATCCCTCGCCAAACAATAATTTGCGGATAATATCTTCTTCTTTTCAATCAAATCCTCAAAAAAGTGAGTCAAGGTCTCCACTCGCTGCGGGTCATACCCTACATCCATTGATGAATACTTGGTTTCAAAACCTACCATATACTCCTCCCATCTGCCTCCCATGGCAAAAAATGATTTAAAGTTACGACGATAATCCCGAACAAACATTGATACAAATAATTCCATTTGGATATGTTCAATTATTATACAATATAAGGTTGTAAATGTAAATAAATACTAATGATTATTATTTATCAGCCCGAACTGAACATATCCTTAAATAGCCGCTATAGAAAAGCAGGAACGATGGCACGAAATTTCAGGTGTCATCGTTCCTGTTTTGCTTTTTTTTAAACATAAGGATGGCAATACCATACCAGGTTTTGAGGATAACCTTATTTGGCATTGGATGTCTTTTTATTCAGAATTAATTGTACTTATGCACGTTAAGTATTCTATAGGGATTCAAAGTATCCTCCGGTATCTCCTCCTTCGAGATTACCAGTGTGTTCTCAATCTCGGTGATTTCCCCATACTTTTCCTTTATTATAGGTAACGCATTCTCTGAATAATGGGTAGGTATAAATATTTTCGGGTTGAGCTGCTCTAACAGTGTAAAGCCCTTCTCATTTTCTAGGCTCATAGCTGAGTAGCTATTCTCAAATTGTGTAAAACAGATATCTATCTCGCCAAGTTCTTTCAATTGTTCCGTAGTCAACTCCGTCTGCCCGCAATCTCCTAAATGAGCGATACGTAACCCATCTACCTCAAATACAATTAAATTGTCAGAGCAATAATTATCTGCAATCGGTTTTTCATCATGGGATGCCGCAATATTAAAGATATGAAAATCCTTTGTTTGCACTTCCCCTAGCTTTAATGACAATATAGCTGCATCTTTATAATCCCCGTTAAAAATATTATCATTATGATCATAATGAGAATGTGTATTTACGATAGCCGCCGGGTTAATATTTACAACTTTTTTTCTTGGCATCTTATAAGGATCCACTACTACACTTTCCCCATTGGAAGACGTAATAATGTATGCGCTATAAAGATTCTCTTCTGCTGTTGAGATTGTCTGAATTAATACTTTCCCTGTGTCATTCTTTGTAACTGGAAGTATCAGCCCCTCGGGTACCGCCGTTGGTGTAGGTTCCACCGTTGGTGTTGCTGCTACCGTCGGTGTCGGTGCCACCGTCGGTGTTGCTTCTGCCTTCTCTGTCTGTGCCACAGTGGTTGCTGCAGCTCCTTTTGCAGCTGTTTCTTCTTCTACCGTTGTTTTACTGTTATCCTCTTTTGCTGCACATCCTTGCAGAGCAAAAATGAATATCAGTATTATAACGCTAATCATTTTCTTCATAAACACCCTCCTCTAATTAGATGGGATTATCCTAGCATAGAAGAAGGCTAAATTATATAAACTATTTGCAATAAGATTTGTATTATTGTACATATAATTAATCTGATCCTATTCCTATAGCTTCAGCTTTGCAAAGGCATCTGCAAATGCAGTGTTAATTGGCACCTTTTCCTCCTTCTTGGCTTGATTCAGATAGTTCGCAACGTCTTTTTTGCTCACACCGGCGCCTTCCTTTTTACGTCTCTCCTGAAAGGCTGCCATTTTCTCTTTATGGCCGCAAGCACAGGTGAATATCTGCCCTTCCCCTTTTCCTACCAGCTCCATCTTCTTATGGCATACCGGACATCTGGCATTGCTCGTTCGTTCAATTGTCTCCCTATGACCACATTCACGGTCTTGGCATATCAGCATTTTACTGTTTTTTCCACTGACCAAAAGCATTTTTTTACCACAATCAGGGCATTTTGTATTGGTCAGATTATCATGGCGGAACTTCCCGTCATTTTCTTTGATCTCTGTAACTATTTCTTTGGTGTAGGCGGCCATCTCCATCATGAGCTCGTGTTTCTTTAAGTTGCCCTTTGCAATCTTGGATAGCTTCATCTCCAGTGCAGCTGTTAGCTCCGGCTTCTTCAAATCCTCCGGTACCAGTTCCAGTAATTGCTTTCCTTTTGAGGTAATATAGATTTCTTTCCCTCGTTTCTCCATTAGAAAGGAGTTAAATAGCTTATCGATAATGTCAGCCCTGGTAGCGACTGTCCCAAGACCCCCTGTTTCTCCCAAGGTTTTCACCATCTCCTTATCCTTTTGCTCTAGAAAATGAACTGGATTTTCCATTGCAGATAATAAAGTAGCTTCATTAAAGGGTGCCGGTGGCTTGGTCTTCCCTTCTGTTATGCAGAATTCGATATTCGTAAGGATCTCATTCTTATTCACCTTTGGTAGATTATCATTCTCCTTCTCCCCCTCAGAGGAATTCTCATAGACTTCTTTATATCCTAGGGACTTTGTTATCTTTCCCTTCACTGTAAACTCTTCCTTTTCCACCATTACTTTAATTGTAACCTCTTCGTATTCATAAGGCGGTGAGAGTACTGCCAGGAATCTACGCACGACCAGATCATATATTTTCTTCTCTTCGGAGCTCATATTCTCAAGAATAACATATTGTTCCGTTGGTATAATTGCATGGTGGTCGCTGACCCTTTGGTTATCCACGAAGGATGAATTGGTGACGATAGGTTTGTGTGCCAATGTACCAGCTATTTTTTTATAAGGTCCAACACTGATTGCCTGCAGTCTCTCCTTCAGAGTTCCTACGATATCGGTCGGTAAGTATCTGGAATCGGTTCTGGGATAGGTCAGCACCTTATGATTTTCATAGAGTCGCTGCATGATATTTAAGGTATCCTTTGCCGAAAAGTCATAGCGCAGATTAGCATCTCTCTGCAGCTCGGTCAAATCATATAGACCGGGAGAATAAGTTTTCTTCATCGCCGCATTGCATTCGATCACTTGTCCATTCTTTCCTCTTACCTTCTTCAGTAATTCTTCGATCCTACCCTTATCAAAGGTTGTATTTGTCTGGGATTTTTGATCCTTCCAGGTGATCGTCATTCCATTCACTCTTCCGATTAATCCATAAAAGGGAATCGGTATGAATTGTCTTATTTCCTCATCGCGTTTTGCAATCATAGCTAAGGTAGGTGTTTGAACACGACCGCAGGACAGACTTGCGTTATATTTGCAGGTAAGGGCTCTTGTTGCATTCATGCCAACAATCCAGTCCGCTTCTGCTCTTGCCACTGCTGCCTGGTAGAGGTTTTCGTATTCCTTCCCATTCTTAAGGTTCGCAAAGCCTTCCCGAATCGCTTTATCCGTAACCGAGGAGATCCACAATCTCTTAATGGGCTTATTACTCTTTGCCTTTTCCAGAATCCATCTCGCAACCAATTCGCCCTCGCGGCCTGCGTCTGTGGCAATGATAATCTCAGATATGTCATTTCGATGGATTTGTGTCTTTACAATGTGGTATTGCTTGCTTGTCTGCTTGATAATTACCAATTCGAACTTCGGCGGCAGCATCGGAAGGTGTTCCATCCTCCACTCCTTATATTTCACGTCATACTCTTCGGGATCAGCAAGAGTGACCAGATGTCCCAGTCCCCAAGTGACAATATATCGATCTCCTTCGAAGGCTCCATTTAGATTCTTCGAGCATCTTAATACCTTCGCTATATCTCTTCCAACTGAGGGCTTCTCAGCAATAACTAATGATTTCATAGGTACCTCCATTTTGTCACGCAACAATTTATTTAATATTCTATCACATATTGCTTTTATTTCACAGAGCATCCTGCGTATAGTCCTTTGTGTGCTTTCACGCACACTGGTCTAGCTTTTATATGCTATTTATGAAATAATAGAAACGTAGTGAGCATATTACAAGCTTGCTTGTAAGTATGCGATCGGAGTGAAAGATCATGAACATGCTTTATGTTCATGATATAATAGAAGATATCGATTATAAAATGGAGGTCTAAGAATGAGAGCTTATGAAAGATTGATCAATTATACCAAATTTGCAACTGCCTCGGATGAACTGAGCAGCACGCACCCCAGTACCCCGGAGCAGCTAGTATTCGGAAAGGCTCTGGTTGAAGAAATGAAAGGCCTTGGTATCGCGGACGCAACCATGGATGAGAACGGATATGTATTTGGAACGATTGACGCAAATATAGAAAATTGGTCCGGATCAGTGATTGGTTTTATCGCACATATGGACGTGGTCGATTCAGTACCATTTTCCGATATTAAGACGAAGATTATTGAGAATTATGATGGATCGGAGATAACTCTGAATGCAGATAAAAATGTAAAGATCGACCCGGCAGAATTTGATTTTATGAAGAATTATATTGGAAAGGATTTATTAGTTACTGACGGAAATACGCTTCTGGGTGCGGATGACAAAGCCGGTATCGCCGAGATTCTTACTATGGCCGAAACCTTATACCAACATCCGGAGATAAAACATGGAACAATTAAAATCGGCTTTACCCCGGACGAGGAGATCGGTAAGGGTGCTGATCTGTTCGATGTGAAGCGTTTCGGTGCAGATTATGCTTACACTGTGGATGGTGCCGCCTATAACGAAGTGGAGTATGAAACCTTTAATGCCGCTGCCGCCGATGTATTTCTTCACGGGGTCAGCATTCATACCGGAGATGCCAAGGATAAACTTGTAAATGCCTCTCTGCTTGCAATGGAATTCCACGCCCTCTTACCTGAGAGAGAGCGACCGGAATATACGGAAGAATATGAAGGATTTTATCACTTAGACCGCCTGGAGGGTATCGTTGATAATGCGAAAATGCACTACATCCTGCGCGATCATGATCTTAACAAGCTCAACGAAAAGAAAGCTGTTATGAATGCTTCGGCAGCAAAATTAAATGAAAAGTACGGGCAGGGTACCGTTCGAGTAGAGATGAAAGACAGTTATTACAATATGGCTGACCAAATCAGACCACACTGGCATCTGATTGATTCCGCTTATGAAGCAATCAGGAATCTGGGTGGAACACCAATCAGCAGGCCTGTCCGCGGAGGTACCGATGGTTCGAGATTATCCTTTATGGGCCTTCCTTGTCCAAACCTTGGAACAGGCAGCCATAATCATCATGGTAAAACGGAATTTGCTTGTATTCAGGCTATGGATCAATGCGTCCAGCTTCTGGTCATGCTGGCAGAAAAGTATGCTGATAAATAATTGATATCACGAATTGTCTTACCTTACTATTACCGCTATATCCACAACCAGAAAAGAGATACTATACCTGTGAGGTCAGCCCTCAAAGTATTGTATCTCTTTTCTTATTATTTGATCGATTAGTGATGCGGTACCTTGTTTTCAAAAGATAATACTCTTCTGATATATATGTATTGCCACATAACGCCTCGCGTATTTATACCGGTATTCTACCGGGTCTACCTAAAGCATAGCTCCTGATATTTTTTGGGCGTCATTCCAACACGTTTTTTGAACACCTCAATGAAATAACTCTGTGTCGGGAATGCTAGAATTGATGCAATCTGAGCAGGAGAATAATCAGAGTATTTTAGCATATTTTGTGCCGTTTCTATTTTTCTTGTTTGTATATACATACTGATTGAAATACCTGTTTCCTTTTTAAAAAGCTTTGACAGATAGTTCGGATGTAGGTCTATATACTTAGCAAGCATTGCAACTGTAATTCTTATGTTAAGATTTTTATATATGTAATCAATACATTTTACAATGGGCTTTGAAAAGATTTTATCCATTTTCAAAGCCTTCATTCGTTTGGTATAGTCTATCGTCATTATGCTATGAAGTCGTGAAATCTGGTCAATTGCTGTACATTGATCTGCCTGCTGTATATAAAAATCACTGAGCCTGTATGCTGCTTCATGTTCCATTCCGCCTTCAATACAGTATCTTGCAATCATAGCAACCGTAATGATGAAATGATACCGAATATTACGAAGAGGATTCTCCGACAATTGTCCAAGTCCAATTTTATCGGTGAACGCATTTTCACTGAGTTTCGTCACCTTACTGATATCCCCTGATTTTACAGTTTCATAATAATCAAATTCAGGACCGTATGGTGCGTGTGTAATGTTGTTTTCCCGCATAATGAATTCTTTATAGCTCCATTCCCTGTTAATATCCATATTGATGCCCCCTTTCGTACTATTATTATGTCACTATTTTGATAAAATTACAATCATATTGATATACTCGAACCATCATAAATCATATGATATTGTTAAAAACTAGGAGACAAAAGATGAAAAAATTTACCGGTTATATAAAAGGAATAAATCTCGGTGGATGGTTATCCCAATGCGATCATAGCAGAGAAACTTATGACACCTTCATCTCCGCTAGCGATATTGAACGCATAGCTGCTTGGGGACTTGACCATGTAAGATTGCCCATAGATTATGAGCTTGTTGAAACAGAGGACGGCAGGTATGTGGAGGAAGGCTTCAAGTACATTGACAATTGCATGGATTGGTGTAAAAGAAACGGTCTAAACATGATACTTGATTTGCATAAAACAGCCGGCTATTCCTTTGATGAGTTGGAGACCTCAACAGGATTTTTTGAGAACGAGAAGCTTCAAGACAGATTTACAGCCCTATGGGAGGAATTAGCGAAACGTTACGGAAAATATGAAGCTCGTCTTTCCTTTGAGCTATTGAATGAAATCGTCGATCCGGAGGTTGCAGTCATATGGAATCGCATTGCTAAGCGCACCGTAAAAGTAATTCGACAATACGCTCCGACCATCAAAATACTGATTGGTGGTGTATGGAATAACAGTGTTGATTCGCTAAAGCTGCTTGATATGCCATATGATGAAAACATCGTCTATAACTTTCACTTTTATGAACCATTAATATTTACACATCAAGCCGCATATTGGGTTAAAAAAATGACTGCTGACTTTAGAACAACCTATCCAAATGAATTTGCAAAATATATATCGGAAACAGAAGAGTTTCTTCCCAGTGAAAACGGTGAAATATATAAGAACATAACAGAGAATATAATTGATACGAAGTTTTTCGAGACCGCTTTGTCAGGGGCAATTCAAGTTGCGAAAGAACGGGATATTGCACTTTACTGTGGTGAATACGGTGTCATTGATAAGGCTGATTTAACCTCCACATTAGGCTGGTACTCCGATATTAACATGGTCTTTGAAAAGTATGGAATGGGAAGAGCTGCATGGACATACAAAGGGAAGGATTTTGGAATAACGGATGAACACTATGCTCCGATTCTTGATAAACTTATCAAATTACTATAACAAAGGTATGGATGAACGCTTTTCATCAGAAAGGAGATTGAAATGAAAAAGGAGCTAAGAAGAGGATTATGTATTTTTTGTGGGATGCTTATGGTGGTTGGAGCCTTAGCAGGCTGCAACAAAAAAGAAGACATAACACCAACAGAAACATCAGTAGAAACCAAAATAACGAGTACACCCGAACCAACGCTACAGCCAACAAAACCCGTACAATTGCAACAAGATACTGTCCCGGAGCTTGATGGATATACGTTATTATGGAATGATGAATTCAACGATGAAAGCCTGAATACCGACATCTGGAACTACGAGCCCCATGAACCGGGCTGGACCAATAATGAATTGCAGGAATATACAACGTCAACGGATAATGTCTATTTAAAAGATGGAAGCCTGATCATTAAAGCGATTAAAGCGACAAATTCTGCGGGAAAGGATTACTATACCTCAGGTAAAATCACAACTCAGAATAAGCAGGATTTCACCTACGGTAAGGTTGTAGTAAGTGCAAAGGTTCCAAGAGGCCAAGGTCTCTGGCCTGCTATCTGGATGATGCCGAAGGTTCAAGCGTTTTACGGGGAGTGGCCAAAATGCGGTGAAATAGATATACTCGAGGTTCTTGGCAATCAGGTTGATACCGCTTATGGAACCATCCATTATGGTGAACCTCATGCTCAGCAACAGGGTACCTATGTATTGAAGGACAGTACCTTTGCCGATGACTTTCATGAATTTTCTGTTGATTGGGAACCGGGTGAAATGCGCTTTTATATTGATGGAAATCTTTATAAAACAGTGAATGATTGGTTTACAGCCGTTAATGGTGAAGAGGAAAAGCCCTATCCCGCACCCTTCAACCAGCCATTTTTTGTACAGCTTAATCTTGCTGTAGGTGGGAACTGGCCGGGAAATCCGGATGAAACGACGGACTTTGACAATGCTAAATTTGAAGTGGATTATGTCAGGGTATACCAAAAACCAAAATATGATTTAAACGTCCAAAAGCCGGTAACGGTGTTAGTAGAGCCCGAAGCAGGTGCTAATTATATCCATAACGGAGATTTCACTAATGCCGAAGATCTGACCGATGATATTGATTGGAAGTTCCTGTTGGCACAAAACGGAGAAGGTGCAGCTGAAATCAAAGACGGAAGGATAATCATAACATCACAAAACGCCGGTGTTGTTGACTATTCGGTTCAACTTGTACAGCCTAATCTTGCAATGAAAAAGGGCTGCAAATACAAAGTAACCTTTGACGCTTATGCATCAGAAGAAAGAGATATTATAGTATGTGTATCCGCACCCGATAATGGATGGATTCGTTACTTAGCAGATACCACACTGACGCTTTCCACCGATATGCAGACTTATACATATACATTTGATATGACCTCAAAGGATGACCCAAATGGCAGACTAGAGTTCAATCTTGGAAATAGGGGCTCTATCGCTGATGTTAATATCACAAATGTACGAGTAGAAAAAATCCAATGATAACAGGAGCCTTTGTATATAGCTTATTTGGCTATTATGCAAAGGCTCCTACTTTTTAACCCGTGGGTGTCACCCGTCACTATCATTCCTTTGATTTACTCCTGTAATTCTTTTTACATTACTGTATTGATAATTGATTGAGTATGTATTATTCTAAACATAAATATGAAGACCTATATTTACATAAGATAAAATACTAAATAAGAAAGCGGTGCTCGCATGAAAAAAGGATTAGAATTGATTGAGGAAATTGATAACAGCGTCTTAGAACCCGGAAATGTGGATTTCTGGTGGCTCGGTCAGATGGGTCAGGTAATAAAGCTGGGGGATGTTGTTGTTTATATCGATGCTTTTTTATCAGAATGGCCAAATAGAAATTATCCGTCTTTATTAAAGCCTGAGGAAATTACAAATGCCGATTTTATTCTTGGAACTCATGACCATGCTGATCATATCGATAGGGACGTTTGGAAACAGCTTTCTATAAGCTCGCCGAATTCCGTATTTGTGGTACCAAAGTGTTTGATAAAATCCCTTTCTAAGGATTTGGATATACCAGAAGACAGATTTTATGGATTGAATGATGACTTGTCCATGGTCAAAAATGGTATAAAGATTTCCGCTATCCCTTCCGCCCATGAATTTTTGGATATGGATCCTGTTACAAGAAATTACCCCTATCTCGGATACATCATTGAGGGAAATGGGTGCATTCTATATCATTCTGGAGATAGCTGCATTTATGAAGGGATGTATCAAAGACTAAGAGCCTTTGGAAATATTGATGTCATGTTTCTCCCCATAAACGGAAGAGACGCAAAAAGATATCGTAATAATATAATTGGAAATATGACTTATCAAGAGGCCGCGGATTATGCCGGTGTGATAAAGCCTGGAATTGTTGTCCCCGGTCATTATGATATGTTCAACTCCAATAGTGAAGATCCCAGGCTGTTTACCGATTATGTTGAAGTAAAGTATCCTGATATGAAATACTGGATTGGAAACCGTGGCGAAATGGTTTTATATAGAAGAGTTGAGCCTATTTTATAGAGATAAAGAGAGGAAACTATATGATAAAAGTTGATAACCTATCCTTCTCCTTTCCACAAAAGGATTTGTTTCATGATATTTCATTTACATTAGAGGACGGTCAGCACTGCGCTTTCATAGGAACAAGTGGCAGTGGTAAAAGTACTCTATTAGAGATGATTATGAATCCGGAACGATATATGTATGATGGAAGTCTGGATATCGCTCCCAATTGTAGAATCGGGTATGTAAGTCAGTTCTCCGGGTTAGAAAAATCAAAGGATATAACGGTTTTTGAATATTTAGCAGCTGACTTTATTAAGCTGCAAAATGAATTAGCAGCTATTTATATTGAAATGGAAACAGCTACGGATATGGAGGCTTTACTCGAAAGGTATCAAATGGTTTTAGACGCCTATCAAGCAATTGGCGGGGATGAATACGAGCAGCTCATTAAAAGAAAGTTAAATCTGGCAGACCTAACCAAGCAGGAAAAGCTAATGGTTTCCAAGCTTAGCGGCGGGGAATTCAAACTGATACAAGTGATCAAGGAAATGTTGACCGGCCCGGATTTAATGATTATGGACGAGCCCGATGTTTTCTTAGACTTTGAAAACCTTAATTCGCTGAAAAACCTGATCAATTCACACAAAGGAACAATGTTAGTTATTACGCATAACAGGTATCTGTTAAATCATTGCTTTAATAAAATATTGCATCTTGAGAATAAGGAGCTACAAGAGTTTGATGGAAGATATATCGATTATAACTTCTCATTACTTCTAAGGAAAATTGAGTTACAGGAGCTTGCTATCGCCGATACACTAGAACTCGAGAGAAATGAGATGCTAATTAATAAGCTAAGAAATACTGCAAGTGTCTTTACGGAGGCTTCCAGAGGGAAATCTCTAAAAGCCAGAATTAAAATCAAGGAAAGATTAGAAGCTCGTAGAATTAAGGCACCCTTTGTTGATATCAAACAGCCGGATATCCGATTAGATGTCGAGAAGGAACTCGAAGAAACCCCTATTTTAACGGTCAAAGATTACAGTGTTGCATTTGATGATACCCTTCTGGAAAATGTCAACTTCGAGATGAGTTCTATTGATAAGGTAGCGTTAATCGGCGCGAACGGTACCGGAAAGACCACTTTACTACGTGATATTTATAAAAATAGCCATCCTGCCATTAAGATAAATGAAAACATTAAAGTTGCCTATTTATCTCAGCTTAACAGCGAGATTCTAAATGAGTCAAATACGATATTCGACGAATTCTTAGAAGCCGGGTTTAAAACCTATCAAGAGGTTACAACACATCTTTCAAGCTATGGTTTTGAGGAAGAAGATCTTAGCCAAACGATAAGTTCTTTATCCGGTGGTGAAAAGAATATATTGCAGCTGGCTAAGGTAGCTGCCAGTAAAGCGAATCTGTTACTTCTGGATGAACCAACAAGTCATTTGGATACCTATGCACAATTAGCCCTGGAAAAAGCCATAAGTGAATATAAAGGTGCCATATTAATGATCTCTCATGATTTCTATTCCATCGTAAACTGTATGGATTATGTTTTAATTATTGATGATAAGACGATTAGAAAAATGAGTATTCGAAAATTCAGAAAGATGATTTATACAAATCATTTTGAAAAAGACTATTTGAATATTGAACAAAAGAAAAAAACAGTAGAAACAAAAATAGCAATGGCTTTAAAAGCTTCTGATATAGCTCTGGCGAAGGTTTTATCTGAAGAGTTAGAGGAGCTGATAAAGCAACTGTAAAACGCTTCATACTTTTTTGTTTTGTTGACAATCTTAGCACAAAGTTATATAATGCAAATTAATTGGAACGGTTTAATCATAACAATTCATAGGAGGAAACTATGTCTGTAACAATTTTAGATGTAGCGAAAGAAGCGGGTGTATCAAAAAGTACTGTATCACTGGTAATTAATAATTCCAATAGCATTAAGCTTGAAACTCAATATAAGGTAAAACAAGCGATTGAAAAATTGGGTTATGTCCCCAATCTGGCTGCGCGAGAGCTTACAACCAGCCGTACCCATACTTTAGGGTTAATATTTATGACATCAAACCAGCACCAGAAGCCATATGGTTTTTCATCGGTTTGCGAAACCTTACTTTATGATACTAGTAATGGTATTTATTCCGGATTAAAAAGTACTGACTATACCTTATTAGTAGAGCGGTTTTCCGATACGGGTAACAGCGACCTGCCCGATTTAGTCAAAAGCGGCCGTTTAGACGGTGTATTTTTGATTGGTGGATTATTTTCCAGTCACTTTGTAGAGACACTTCAAAAGCACAAAATTCCTCTCGTGATTATAGGCCGCCAATACGAAGGCTACGACTCTATTTCCGTAGATACACAAGCGGTTGGCTATATGGGAGCAAAATACCTACTAGAGCAGGGTCATAGAAAAATAGCATTTATCAATGGTCCATTAAGCAGTAATAACTCCCAGCAGAAATTGTTGGGTATTCAACGAGCTCTGAAGGAGTTAAATTTAGATCCGTCCATCATTGAGACTGTCCATACCGGATATTCCGGACAGAACGGTTATGAGGGTTTAAAGGAATTGTGGGAAAAAGGGTATCGTCCGGATGCAGTTTTCGGTGCAAGTGACGGCATTACCTCCGGAATACTTCGTTTTCTCTATGATAATGCAATTCGGGTTCCTGATGAAATATCAGTCCTCGGTTATGAGGATTCCATTTTATCCGAATACTCCTCTCCTGCCATAACTGTTATTGATGCGCATAAGGAGATTATGGGTAAAGAAGCTTGCTCTGTCTTAATCAACAGAATCAAGAAACCCAAGTCAAAGGTAGTTAATTTAAGCATCGAACCTTCATTGATTGTTCGTAATTCCGTCCTAGGCAGATAACGCATCTGTTATCTACATGACTTCATATAGATCCTGTCATTTAACATTAGCTAGATTTAATTGTTTTTTGGAACGTTCCACATCGTTCATAAACACAGACACTGGACATAGAAAGGAAAATTAGAATGAATTCACAGAAAAAAGACTATGATGTCGCTGTTATCGGTGGCGGGCCCTCCGGACTTGCTGCTGCTCTTGCCGCTGCAAGACATGGTGCAAAGGTTATTATCTTGGAAAGAAATGATTATCTGGGAGGTAATGCGGTAACCGGCCTACCCTTCCTCGGATTTCTGGATAAACAGGGTCGTCAGGTAGTCGGTGGCATCGCTCAGGAGATGATTGATTCTCTAGCTGAGATTGGAATGAGTGCGGGACACAATCGTTGTCCTTTACATAATTCCGTTACTGTATTTCAACCGGATTATTTTAAAATTATAGCTATGGAGAAATGCCTGGAGGCTGGTATCGATGTTCTTCTTCACTGCGAATTAATTGATGTCAATATTGTTAATCGTAGGATGACTCAGGTGACTGTCATGGGTAAGGGTATGCGAATTGATGTCACCGCTTCTGTCTTTATCGATGGAACCGGTGATGGCGATGCAGCGTTCTTAGCTGGTTGCAGCTACGAAAAGGGACAGAAGGAAAACGGATTGATGCAGCCCCCAACACTTATGTTTTCCCTATGTGGTTTTAATGAAGAAGAATTCTTCAACTATCTTGAACAGCACCCCGAGGATTTGAAGCCTGCCGAATCCATGATGGTATCTCAGGGCTATGACGTTCCTTATTTTAAAAGCCACCGTAGCTATGTTTTCCTGGGTTTACGTAACCGCCTTAATGCTCTTCGAGAGGAAGGATCCAATCCCTTAAGCCGTGATACCTTAATTTACATCAATTCCATGAATCCAGGACAAATCTATATCAACGCTACCCGTGTCCATCGTTTTGATGGTACGGATCCTCATGATCTGACACGCGCCGAAATAGAGAGTATGAAGCAGATAACTCAGTTGGTAGAGCTTCTTAAAAATAAAATCCCTGGTTTTGAAAACTGCTTCGTTTCCCACATCAACCCTAACCTCGGAGTACGTGAAACCAGACGCTTCTCCGGTAAGAAACGTCTCGTGATTGATGATGTTGTAAGAGGCTACATTCCTGAGGATACCATAGCTCTAGGCTCCTACAAAGTCGATATTCACAGCAGCGTAGACGATTCTACCATATTAATGGATTTGGAAGGACCTTATGGAATTCCTCTGGGTTGCCTGATTAGTGATGAGGTTGACGGTCTATTAATCAGCGGCCGTTGCATTTCCATGGATGCTGAATCTTTGGGAAGTATGCGTATTATGCCAACCTGTATGGCTATTGGTGAAGCAACCGGTGTGTGTGCTGCCCTTGCCGTAAAACAGGGCGTATTGCCGGACCAGGTAGATACCGAAGAGGTTGTTGCTTTATTAAAGAAGGATAAGGCCATTTTGTCAATATAGCCTTTTGAATACGAAGCGTTTATGAAGCGCTATCAGACAGGTCTTACTGTTGAACATGCCCCTGTTGACACATTACAAGGGTAGGTGGTAATAAAATTGGAGCCTTTGCTTTATAGCTTATTAGCTGTAATGCAAAGGCTCCCTTCAATTGTCCGATGTATCTAATTCAATCCTGTCGCCAGGGCTAATCAATGATTCAATTCACTAATTTTTTGATTAATCCTATTACGAACCCTGATACAGAACGTCGGGTCTTTAGGATATTCCGAAAATGTTATCTTCATTCCCGCTTCCTCTTCTATAATCTGCTCTACTGTTTCACGATTAGTCAGGGATTCCAGCAGATACATCGCACAGATATCTGCCATCGCCTCATACAGAACCATGATACGGATTGATTCCTCCGGCTTACCGTCAGGTCCCGGATACACTAAAAAGCTATCTCCGGAGGGCATTCCATAGTCACAATCTGTAACCTGGTAGGGATTGATATACCGTCTTGACAATATACTATTATAGAAATTATAACCCCAATGTAGCATTCCCTTTATCTCATACAAATAGACCTGAATACCGTAGATACGATTACGATATGACGGCATAGACATAAACCGGTTAGACACCTTTTCGCCTTGCGAACAGCAATAGTAACTCCAAAGGTTCTCTACCTTCTTCTCCAGGAAGGGTTCAATATGATTGATCGCGCATGCCGGAACTTCAACAAGTCCATCCTCATAGAACGATATTTCCGACAAGGCATCCAGCATATGGAACCCTTCTAAGTAGGGAGCAACTACCTTCTTTGCCTTCTGATAATCCTCCAGCATATGTATCCCCGGTTCATCTGAGATATGAAAATAACATTTTTCTGCGATACCAAATCTCTTCAACTCTTTTGTTAATTCCGGTAAGAAGCTTCTTAAGAATTCCTCATAGGTTCCGCCGGTCGCGGGTGTATCCCATCCAAAGATTCTCTTATAGGTGCCATCAACATCAGCCATAATCTTAGGCGCCGCTTTGATTCCCCACTGTGTAAATAGATGAGACATTTCAAAGTATTCAAATCCACACCTGTGAGCCAGGTCCACCCATTTTTCCAAATCATCAAAACAGAAAGAGTATTTTCCTTCCCTCACAGTAATCTTTACCAGCTGGGTGGTAGTTCTCTCTCCACCAACATAGGTATCAAGTGCGGGCGTAAACA
The DNA here is from genome assembly GCA_023415475.1 of Bacillota bacterium. Classification (GTDB taxonomy): domain Bacteria; phylum Bacillota; class Clostridia; order Lachnospirales; family Lachnospiraceae; genus Mobilitalea. The sequence continues at coordinate 64,337 of JAEZKL010000059.1, forward strand.
GCGGAGTTAGAATCGTATTACATTTTCTAAGTGCAGCTGTCTTCATAAACTCCTCGATAAGCTTCCAATGCTCCTCAGAAAATACATCTACATGATAGTAGTCAGCGAGACAATCTGCATAGAACCATTCGGTATGCTTAATCGGAAGCTTGGGAAGCTCTGCAGCAATAACCTCAACCTTGGTTGATGCTTGACCAAGCAGTTCCTCTGTATCATCATAAATCAATACCTTAACAGGATATTCCCCTTTCACAACCTTATTATTAATTTCAAGATCAATCCATATGCTCTGCCACTGATCACGGACAAGAATAATCTCTCCCTCAGGGATATCCTCCAACAAATCCGGATATAGTCCGGGAGTGGTGCGAAGATAATTATCATCTCTATTCCTAAAGCATGGAAAGTTTACAGGAACATGACTAACTTTTCTGATTCGATAAGGAAGCTCAGTTTGAACTACTACTTTTCCGCGAAAATACTTTTCTGTATCAAGGTTGTAGGCTATCTGAAATGATGCTGTCTCTCCCCATAATGCAGTAATCCCTTCCTTTTGTTCTATCGGTTCCTGATCCGGAAATACCTTTTCCAAGGAATCAAGACATTTTATTGCTAACCTTCTATCGATATCCATAGTATCACCATTACCTTTCATATAGCTGTTGCTATTTATGATATTTTAATTACATTGTTTTAGCAATCATGGGTAAATTATTGATTAATTACTCTTCCATTGCTGTCATGGAGTAACCCTCGGGATTGTTCTTCTGCCATCTCCAGGCATCCTCACACATTACATCTAAATTCCTGGTAGCTTCCCAGCCAAGCTCCTCCCTTGCTTTTGATGCATCTGCATAACAGGCGGCAATATCTCCGGCACGTCTCGGTTTGATTGCATATTTAATTTTCTTACCGGTAACCTTTTCGAAGCCTTTCACCATCTGTAATACACTGTAGCCGTTCCCGGTACCCAGGTTATAGTATAGAATCCCTTTCCTTTCTTTTAGCTTATGGAGTGCTTTCACATGTCCTAGCGCCAGATCTACAACATGGATGTAATCCCTGACACCGGTTCCATCCTCCGTAGCATAATCATCACCAAATATATTCAGACACTCAAGCTTTCCGACTGCCACCTGAGTAATATATGGTACCAGATTATTGGGTAAGCCCTTCGGATTCTCACCTATCATGCCGCTTTCATGAGCTCCGATGGGATTAAAATAGCGCAGTACTATGATATTCCACTCCGAATCGGAATGCTGCAGATCCTTTAAGATTCCCTCAAGCATCAGCTTTGTCGCCCCGTAAGGATTTGTAGTGGACAGCGGGAAATCCTCCTTAATCGGCAGACTCTCCGGCGTTCCATATACGGTAGCGGAGGAACTAAATACCAGATTCTTTACACCGTGCTTACGCATCACCTCACACAGAATCAATGTCCCGGTGATATTATTATAATAATATTCCAGGGGTTTTTGCACCGATTCCCCGACCGCCTTTAATCCGGCAAAATGTATTACTGCATCAATTGCATTCTCTTTCTCAAAGATTTCCTCGATTGCAGCCTTATCTAACAAATCTGCTTCGTAAAAAGAAAGCTTTTTACCTGTGATTCTCTCTACTCTGTCTAAGGATATCTTAGAGGAATTTGACAGATTGTCAACAACCACTACTTCATATCCTTGGTTTAACAGCTCTACACAAGTATGACTTCCGATATATCCGGCTCCGCCGGTAACTAATATTGACATAAGATCCTCCCTTTCCCTACGAGCCCTCAGGTTCGGGTTATATTGTTTACGCTTATTGATACATATTTAATCTATTGATTTACTGCAGCCTTCATAGCATCCCAGTTCTTTTCCATATCAGCAACCAGTTTAAACTGCGTTCTGCATCTGTCCAGATTGTGCTTCTCACGATGGATTTTGAAATAAGTATCTCCTTCCAGATAATCCGTTAAAAATCTCATTCCACATTCCAGTGTCATCATCTTTGCTCCAGTCGGTAGCATTGCTAATTCGGTATCGGTCAGACTCCCTTTGCACCCTTCTAAGAAGCCTTTCGTAAATATTTTATAGAGCTCCAGGTCAAAGTTGACCTTTGATAAATCCATTTCATCCTCTTCTCCGGTACTGGCGCCGAAACGGATGGAATCCCCAAAATCATTGACAGAGAAGCCCGGCATAACCGTATCCAGGTCAATCACGCACAAGCCTTTTTTTGTAACATGATCAATCATTACATTATTTAACTTGGTATCATTATGCGTTACCTTGAGCGGCAGCTTACCTTCTGTGTGTAGGTTCATAAGAACATGGGTAAATTCTTCTCGCTCCAGGACAAATCTGATTTCATCACTTACCTCTTTTACACGACCAAAGCGGTCCGCTTCAATTGCTTTCATAAATTTATGAAAGCGAACCGGAGTATTATGAAAATTGGGAATTGTCTCATGCAGTGTATGCGCAGGATAATCCGCCAATTGATACTGAAAATTTCCGAAGGCTACCGCACTTTGATAAAAATCATCCGGATTTTTCACACTATCATAACAATCTGCATCCTCAATAAACAGATAACCTCTCCAATAGGAGCCTTTGCTGTCTTTATAGAGGCTTTGTCCCGCTTTTGTCGGTATAATATTCAGGGTTTCACGGTTTACATCACCATGATTTTCTTCAATTTTATTTCTTAGAAATTTTGTAACGCCAGATATATTCTCCATCAACTGTTCCGGATTTTTAAAGGTTTCATGATTCATTCTCTGCAAAATATATCTTTTGATCGAACCCTCCTCTTCCGTAAAACGAACCAGGAAAGTATCGTTAATATGACCGCTTCCATAGGGAACGTAATCAACAAAGGTTCCCTTAAAATCTAAATTCTCGATTGCCTCGTTGATCTTTGCGCAATGCTCTTCTCTTGTCACATCAATTCCTCCGTTTCGTTTATTTATTTCCATAGCTTCTTTGGATATAAGCCTTTCGCCTTTCGATCACCAATTGCCTTGATAACCACTTCTTTGTCTTCCTTATAGGTAACTCCATACCATTTATCTTCTGATTTTAATACTCTGACCGAAGCTTTATCCTCTTTGATCAGTTGACCGACTACGGTAGGGAGAAAATATTCCGCTTTCAATGGATTCTCAGGTACCTCATTTTCCAGGAATATATGGAATCTTTCTTGCAGTTCCTTTAGGATACTATTATTAAAGCCCCACATATTCATAGAAACAATGCTTCCGTCCGGAATCGCTGCCCATGATTTACCCTCATCTTCTGTAAACCCAGCACCCGTTTCCCTTTTTTCTATCCTTGTTCTTTCCGTTATCTCACTTAGATTGCCCTGTTCTGATATTTTACATACACCTCTTGCAACATATCCGTGTTCCGTTAACGTATTCTCAAGAATATATCCAACCATTGCATAACGGTATTTCTCATCATCCTGTGTATGAACCAGGAAATCATATATGCTCTGAAATGCACCTGCCCCATAATAATCGTCTGCATTAATCACTGCAAAGGGTCCGGTTACGGTATTCCTGCAGCTTAAAACCGCATGACCTGTACCCCAGGGCTTAACTCTTTGCTCCGGGACGTCAAAGCCCTGCGGTAGATTCTCCAGTCTCTGATATACATACTGCACCTCAACCTGCTTAGCGATTCGATCCCCAATTCTTTCTTTAAATTCCTTCTCAATATCATCCTTTATGACAAATATGACCTTTTTAAAGCCGGCTTTGATCGCATCATAGATGGAAAAGTCTATGATTAAATTACCTTCCTCATCAATGGGATCAATCTGCTTTAAACCACCATACCGGCTTCCCATTCCTGCTGCCATAATCACTAATGCCGGATCTTTCATTATATAACCTCCTGAATTATCAAGCGATTGGTATTTACCAACTCATATATATATAGATGATCGCCTTTGTGCTATCTTTATTATACAAATTAAAGCTTGACTTATCTCTATAAAATAAGGTAACCTTTAGTAAAATATAAAAGTAATTAACATTTTGCTAAATTGATAAGGAGGATTTCCATGCAGAAAATTGAGCTTTTAACCGTACTAAAAGAGATGCATAATATCTCAGGCTTCCGTATATCCATCCATGATACGAATATGCATGAGATTGCTGCCTATCCTCGCAATTTATCAAGCTTCTGTTCCCTGGTACAGCAAAATGAGGAAGTACGCAAAGGTTGTATTCAAAACGATGCAGCAGCTTTTAAAATCGTAAAAGACAAACAGGAGATCTATATCTATCGATGTAAATTCGGGCTTTACGAGGCAGTTGCTCCACTGTACCACTTTGGAGTGCTTTCCGGATATTTAATGATGGGTCAAACCTTAGATACGAAAGAAGACAGCAGAGCTTATGTTTTTGCTGAAGCATGTAAATATATAAAAGATAAGGAGTCCCTTAAGAAAGAAATTGATCTTATTCCTACCAGTTCAAAGGAACAGATCTTATCCTGTGTTTCAATTATGAATATTTGTGCGGAATACATCAGCTTAAGTAATAGACTTAATCTCACGGATAAAAATCTTGCACATGAGATTAAAAAGTATATCAATCAGAATTATGCCACAAGGATCACCTTAGAATCTCTAAGCAACCGCTTTTTCTACAGCAAAACAACGATAATGAATGCCTTTAAGAGCTCCTACGGGATGTCTGTCAATCAATACCTCCAGGATACCCGGTTAAACCATGCGCTTCAATTACTGGAACAAGCGGATTATTCCATTCATTATATTTCTAAAGAATGCGGATTTTTGGACCAAAACTACTTTTCTAAGGTTTTCTCTAAAAAATACGGTGTAGCTCCAAGCAGCTATCAGAAGAACCAAATATGTTACTGTTCAGACCAAACCAAATATGTAAAGAATGAGTTCGATCAATGATTTCAAATCTACGCTATATCGCTTGCTATTATCCAGTATTTGGGTTTATAATTTTTATACCAATACAAGCTTAAGGATGAGGAATGGATGATGAAAATGCGAAACGAGGGGTAGAACCATGGAAATATTAAGATGTGAAGCCGTATCGAAACTCTATGACTTAGGACAGAATAGGGTGACCGCAATAAAGCAAATAGATTTAACCGTGGAAAAGGGAGAATTTATCGCCTTAACAGGGGCTTCCGGTTCCGGGAAATCAACTCTTCTCCATCTGATCGGCGGAGTCGATAAACCCACCAATGGCAAAATCATGATTGAGGGTACGGATATTTCTAAATTGAATGCAGAGCAGGCAGCCATATTCAGACGCCGAAAAGTTGGACTGATCTATCAGTTCAATAATTTGATTCCTACCTTGGATGTCAGGAAGAATATCATGCTACCCATGCTTCTAGACAAACGCAAACCGGATGAAGAGTTTTTCAATAAAATCGTAACCACTTTGGGGTTATCGGATAAACTGGATCATCTGCCAAGCCAATTATCCGGTGGACAACAGCAGAGGACGGCGATTGCCCGCTCGCTATTATATCGGCCCGCAATCCTGTTAGCTGATGAGCCCACCGGTAATCTGGATCAGAAAAATTCCAGAGAGATTGTGGAATTACTGAAGCTTTCTAACCATAATCTACAGCAAACCATCCTACTTGTAACCCATGATGAGCGGATTGCATTAGAAGCAAATCGAATTATCACCATCGAAGATGGAAGCATTATTTCGGATAAGGTGGTGAAATAATGAGGCTATGGAAGGAATATTCCTGGAATTATGTAAAAAACAATAAGGCTACCAGTATCTCCATTATGGTAGCTGCCTTTATCGCATCCCTACTGCTGTCCCTAATCTGTGGGGTGTTTTATAATATCTGGGTGGATGACGTTGAGCTGATTAAGCGAAAAGAAGGAAACTGGCACAGTAAGCTTATTGGGGATATCTCTGATCAGGATATTGAAAGGATCAAAAGCTATCCGAATATTGAAGAGGTTCTTCTGGAGAATGCTGAGGTCGGAGGAGCAAAGACCGCGATCCTGTTTTTTAGCCATCCCCGCAGTATCTATCATGATATGCCAAAGCTTGCAGAGCAAATCGGTCTTAACCCGGAGGCTGGAGCCTCCGATATCCAGTATCATGATAAGCTGCTGGCACAGTATTTTATCTTTTCGCCGAAAGAAGGAAATAGTCCGCCACCGGTTCTGTTCATATATTTATTTACCCTGTTAACCTCTTGTCTTGCTCTAATTCTGATTATCCATAATGCCTTCGGCGTAGCTATGAATGGGAGATTACATCAGATGGGTATTTTGCAAAGTATCGGAGCGACTCCCAGACAGATTCGTTTGGTTTTAACCAATGAAGGAGTGCTGCTTTCTTTTCTTCCTATTATAGCCGGTGTAGTTACAGGAGCAGGCTTGTGCTTTGCTTTTATGAAATTCGTCCAGAGTATTGTCCGCTCGGTAAGAGAACTTCCTTTAGCTTTTCATTATAGCCCTTTGGTTGCATTGGTATCACTGGCAGCTTCCTTTTTAACGGTTCTATTCTGCGTAATACTTCCTGCAAGGAAGCTTAGCAGGATCAATCCGTTGGATGCAATACGATACGGGGGAGAACCTCCTGTCAAAAAGGTAAAAAGGTATCTTCTGGTATCCCGTTTACTTGGAATTGAAGGTGAATTGGCAAGAAAAGCCCTTTATTCAAGAAGAAAGGCTTACCGAACATCAGCTCTTTCCTTAACCATATCATTTTTAGTATTCAGCTCGTTTTTGAATTTTGAGACGATATCCGGTATCAGTACCAAGCGTACTCTTTTTGAACGCTACGAGGATGTTTGGGATTTGATCGTTTGTGTAAACAACATTGAAAATAATCAGAATGAGCTATTATCAAATATTCGAAATATTCCCGGTGTGGAGAACTGTATCTCTTATCAAAAAGCAACCGCTTTTACGAAGCTGTCAAGGGAGGTACTTAGCGATGAGCTCTTATCCCTTGGCGGATTGGAAGGGCTTAAAGATACGAATGTCCAGAAGATGAGCGAATATTATCTGGTGGAGGTACCATTACTTGCCCTGGATGAAGACAGCTTCAGGGAATACTGCACTGACGCAAATATAGAAGAAAGCCTCTTTACTACAGGAACACAGACCGGTACGATTGCATTGAATACAATATGGGATAATACTACCAGTAACAGACGAAACAGGAAGATGATCCCCTTTATCAAAGCTGACCAATATAAGGATTTTAAGCTTTGGAAGGACATCAGGGATATTTCGCAGGAGCAGAGTACTATCTTAACAAATATAATTGCCACATCAGATCATTTCCCTAAAATCAAAGAAGATTTTCCCAATTTTTCGTTGCTGCAGATTATGCCGGAGAGCACATATCAAATCATCGATACGGACTATAAGAGTAATGACTGCTTCTTTACAATATTAGCTGAATCAGAGGAGTGTATTACAGATATTAATAACAGGCTACTGAAGCTTCTGGATCATCAGTATGAATACACCTTGAAGAACAGATTAGAATCACAAATGTCTGATGCAATATTTCGTAATGCATATAAGCTTGTAATAGGGGGCCTTGCCGGTTTATTGGCCTGCATCGGTCTGGCCAACGTATTTTCAAACACCCTGGGACACCTTCACCAAAGAAAGAGGGAATTTGCCAGATTAATAACAGTCGGTCTTTCACCCCGTGGATTAATTAAAGTTCTGATTATGGAAGCCCTCGTTGTAGGACTGAAGCCTATCCTGTTTAGTCTGCTGGTCAATATACCTTTGATTGTATTGGCATTAAACATAAGTCTCATCTATCCTGCAGAATTCCTTCAACAGATGCCTATTATACCAATCGCTCTATTTGCCGGTGTGATAATGGCATGTGTAGGATTTGCCTATCTAATAGGCGGCAGAATTATTTATAAGTCTGATATGATCGAGGCTTTAAAGAATGAGACTTTAATATAGTCTTATATAAGTAACAGAAACCGCCCATGGGCCGACTTCGGACCACGAGCGGTTTCTTTCCTATCCCACTCTTAAGAATTGCTTTCCTGAAGCAGAATCCTCATAGTGGATGCTTCCTTACACGAACTATTTTCAGCAACCGTCATATAATAGTTACTGATTAATCCTTCCCGAGGTGCTACATGGTAATCCATACAGTACAACCGGATGAGACAATTTACTCCATCGCAGACAAGTATGGCATATCAGCAGATAAGCTGATCTTCTATAATCAGATCGAAGATCCCAACAGACTGGTTGTCGGAGAAAGCCTCTCCGTTTTCTTTCCAAGGGAAACCTATGTCGTTAAGGAAGGGGATACTCTGGAAAGCATTGCTGCCTCTTTCGACGTCTCTGTACTGCAGCTGCTACGTAATAATCCTCCGCTTTCTGACAGATTAAATATTTATCCAGGGGAAGAGATTATCATCAGTTTTACTGACGAGAAATCCATGGCGCTTTCGGTCAACGGATATACTTTCCCTTTTACTAATATTGATATTATCCGAAAGTCCTTGCTCTACCTTACCTATCTTACCATCTTCTACTATAGGATAACGGAGGAAGGAGATATCGTCAATATTGATGACCAGGAATTGATTGATATTGCAAAGGTCTATGGTGTAGCACCTATCATGCTAATATCCACTCTTTCGGATGCCGGAGAAGCTGATGTGGAAGCCGCTCATAGTATACTTACGAGCGAGGACAAACAAGAGCATTTAATTAATAATGTCTTGGACAATATGAGGGCAAAGGGCTATTACGGAATTAATATTGACATGCAGAATATTCTGCCGGAAGACAGACTGTTGTTCGTAGATTTCATAGCAAATATATCCTATCGGTTAAGACAAGAAGGATATTACAGCCTTATAACCCTGACCCCGCATACCTTTCCATCAGGATTTAATATCCTGTATCAGGGGCCCGAGTATGCCGCTCTTGGCCAGTTAACCGACAGCACCATGCTGCTATCCTATGAATGGGGTCATGCACATAGCCCCCAGCCTGCTCTGCCTTTAGCGGATGTAAGGGCTTTTCTGGATTATACCATATCGCAAGTCCCCGCTGAGAGAATCAATATCGGAATTCCTACTATTGGCTATATCTGGCAGCTCCCTTTTACTCCTGGTATTTCCATCGCCTATTCTATTACCAATAATTCCGCTATTACCTTAGCAGATGAGACCGGAGTTATCATCCAGCGTGATGCAGCTTCGGAAGCTCCTTACTTTAGTTATTCTGATGGTATTTCGTATATCGTATGGTTCCGTGATGGCAGAAGTATAGCAGCTCTCATAGATATCGTTGAAGAATACGGTCTTGAAGGAATTGGTATCTGGAATGTTATGCAGTTCCCCGCCGAGTTAATGTTAATGATTAATGCACGTTTTGAGATAAGAAAAGTCGAATAAAAGCGAATACGTATAACACCTGAATTAACACCGGTCCAGCTATTGCACTTCCTATCGATTTGGATTATCATAATACAATAGAAAGCAAACTTCGCGGACTTTCTATTGTCATGAATGCTAGAATGTCATTTGATGGCAGAGAATACTTATCCTATAGGAGGACAATATATGAGGAGCTTATTTATGAGATTTCCGGGCTATAAGGCGAAAGCCCTGACACTAAGCTATGATGACGGTGTGGAACAGGATATAAGGCTAATATCCATTTTAAATAAACACGGCATTAAGTGCACCTTTAATATCAATTCCGGTTTATTCTCGCCTGAGGGCACTGTATTTAACAAGGGGCAGATTCATCGCAGATTATCCGAAAAGGATGCCATAGAATTATATAAAGACTCGGGGCATGAGGTCGCGGTTCACGGATTGACCCATCCTTTTCTTGAGCAATTGCCCTCCAACATAGCAGCCAATGAGATAATCCAGGATAGGAAGAATCTGGAGCGTTTATACGGTACTATTATAAGAGGTATGGCTTACCCTTTCGGAACCTTTAGTGACGAAGTAGTCGCAGTTTTAAAGGACGCCGGTATCGCCTACTCCAGAACCGTAATGGACACGGAGGATTTTAAGCTGCCCACCGACTGGCTCAGACTCCCTGCTACCTGCCATCACAAAAATCCGAAGCTTCATTCTCTTACTGACCGCTTCTTAACACAGTCTCCTAAGTTTGCGCCCTGGTTATTCTATCTCTGGGGGCACAGCTATGAGTTTGAAGCCGATGATAACTGGAATGTGATTGAGGAATTCTCAGAGAAAATCGGAGGCAAAGAAGACATTTGGTATGCGACTAATATCGAGATTTATGATTATATCGAGGCCTACCACAGACTAATATTCAGTGTGGAGGTTTCTATGGTCCATAATCCGACTGCTCTGACTTTATTTTTTGAATATAACAATCAGTCCTATGCAATTACATCCGGCGACACGATTCGGTTAGCATAAGTATCGTAAAAATCATTCTTAACATAAACCTCATTAATTTTAATATAATGTAATGATACGATGAGTTAAAATGTTGAGAATGGAGTAATTTATGAAAAAAATCTTAATGAAAACCGTTATTGTGAGCCTGCTGGTCCTGGTTCTGCCCTTTTTGCTGACACTTCTCTTCACTCACGATGAGAGTGATGCATCTCTGGAGACAACGGATTTTACAATATATTATGAAGTAAATGCTTCAAAGGAAAAGCTATCCTTCGATCAATATCTGATTGGAGTGATTGCTGCCAATATGTCCGCAGGCTATCATATCGAAGCTCTGAAGGCTCAGGCAGTAATAGCCCGGACCTATGCTTTATATAATATCGCTTTATTAACAAAGGAGGATCCGGGCAAAGACAGCTTCACAACCTCCGAGCTTGGATTATCTTATATCAGCCTTGATAAGCTAAAGGAATTCTGGGGAGATGAGAACTACAATACCTATTTCGCCAAGCTGGAGAATGCTGTTAATGGGACGAAGGATGAGGTTATTCTTTATGAAGAGGATCTGATTCTGCCAGTATTTTTTGACACCGGTTCCGGTTATACCCGTAATGCCGAAGAGGCTTGGGGTATCTTCATCCCTTATCTTGTCAGTGTTTCAAGTAAACAGGATGTTACCTCAACCAATTATCTCTCCATTGATGAATTCGAAGTGAATGAGCTCATTGACTTGCTTGAGAAGTACTTTCCGAATCTTGCTCTAAATGAAGATACCTTCTTTCAGGAAGTAAAGGTAGCCTCCAGGGACAGTGCAGGTTATGTAACACAAATAAACCTTGGCAGTCTTACCGTCTCCGGTGAAGAATTTGCCAAGGTCCTTGGATTAGCTTCCAATCATTTTTATATTGAAGAATATGAAGGGCAGGCTCGTATCATCTGCAATGGCTGCGGCCACGGTATCGGCTTAAGCCAATACGGAGCCAATGCTATGGCAGAAGAGGATACCTCCTATACCGATATCTTAAAATATTATTATTCAGGAACTAAAATTACCGATTTGTCCGATTAAGTCATGCGTTACGAATCTTCATAAGGAAGATATATTCCTCCAGCCATAGCTTAATACTCGGCTGCTCTTCCTTACGCTTTAGCACTAGGCCATTCTGGTATAGGACAACCTTGCTTAGATCTTCCTCGGACACAAGCTCCTCTGCATACCGATATCGCATGAAGACGTTTGCTACATCATAGAAGGTAATTCGATCATAATGGAAATGATCCTTCACTCTATGTGCCAACATAAGTATTGTCTCCTGTTCCTCCATTTGAAAGCCCTCTTTCTTCAGTATTTCGAGAACTTTCAGAAACATAAGATACATCTTTCTACCAGTATCTGCTTTATTATAATCCTTTCGATAACGGTACTTCAACACATTATAATACGTTATGATAATGATTAGTAGGATCAGTACTGCTCCTACGGTTACTAAAATTCCTGTCAGAACTTCATTGGTGGACTTCTTTTCCGCTATCTCCGGCATAACAAAGCCTCCATTGTACGGTATATATCCCTCCGGTATTTCACCCTCGTAATGTCCGGGATCGACTTGACCTATCTCTTCTGTTTCCTTCTCATCGATCCAGGTAGTATATCTGGTACTGATAAAAGGTGATGTTGCCTCAAATGGAATCCATCCGACACCTTCAATATAAGCTTCCGCCCACGCATGGGCCTGGCTATTCTTAATCGGATACATACTATTTTCATCCTGATATTCGAACTTGGCTACAAAGCCCTCCAGATACCGCATCGGAACTCCGATGCATCTGCCTAATACTGCCATTGCCGTTGCATAGGAGGTACAATACCCCGCCTTGCCTTCAAAGAGGAAGTAATCCACAAAATCCTTTCCCTCCGGAGGATTTGTTGGGGATAGACTATAGGTATAGGTTTGCAGGTATGCTTCTATCGCCTTGAGCTTATCATAGGTTGTATCATAGTCCGCAGTGATATCCTCTGCTAACTCCTTAACTCTAACCGGCAGCTCCTCCGGTAGCATCGTATACTTCTCCTTAATCAGCTTCGCTCTCTCTCCGAATAGCTCATAGAAATCCCACCTATTGATAAAGCTGTTCGAATTATCATGCATTAAAGTATTGTTCTCCAGCCACTCAAAGGAATCCAGCTTTACACTTTGTGCTGTGTCATAAGAGAAGGTATCTGCCTCCTCCAGCATTTTCACAAATTCTTCTCCTTTCAGATTCATCTCAAAGAAGACACCTTCATAGGTTGTACCCCTGCCCTTTGGCTTCTCGAAGGTTATGTTCGAGGGCGCCGCCTGTGGAAAGGTTGAATCCGAGAGTAAGTTAAACCAGCTGGTCTTTAACGGGTAGAAGAAGGTCTTCGTCTTGATGTTATCGTATTGTACCTTCACGGTAACACGTTCAACGTAACGATTATTTTCCAGTTTCTCCAAATCTTGTCTTGAAAGTGCATATGCTAATTCCAGATAATCAAGCTTATACTCCTGTTCCTCAGTCAAATAATCCGTACGACTCTTCTCCCAGCTATATCCGGTATAGATATCACTGACCGAACCAATCAGATAGACTGCCCTGTTACGCACGGAACCACTGAATCTCATGGCAACCTTCTCATCCTTAATCAGGTTCCCATTATCATTTGCCAGCTTACCGTTTTCTTCGGAGTATCCGGTAAGACTGATGAAAAATTCATTGGAATGCTTTCTCATATAATAATCCAGATCCGTGCTCCAGCGTTCAATCTGATCCTTAACATTTTCATAGAAATTACGAACCGTCGTCCATTGCAGCGGTTCCTCCTTCGAAGGCATTGCAACGGCAAGCACCGCAAGCAGAAGGCAAATCGGTGCCAGATAGAGAATACTTTCCTTCTTCTCCTGCTTTCCCACTTTACGGGCATAGATGATGCCATAGCACTCTAATATATTAGATAAAATGTAAAAGAGGCAGATACCGACTACCACCTTACCGATGTTAATTTTGTTAACACACAGAAGCACTAAGGCTGCTATTACAACGACGGCCAGAGAGATTTTGAGTAGTTGTGTCCTCGTCAGCAGGAAGAAGATGATTACTCCCAATATACAAATCAAAAAAATCGTAATGTTCGAGAATTTAGCCTGATAGAGCTCCTCTGAGCCATTATAAGTAGCGATCCACTGCGCGTACTCTCCGACCCATTTCACGGGATTGAATTTTCTAACCCAGAAGATTAAAGCAAGTATTGGAATAATACTGGCCAGAACAAGGTATGTAACCGTATTTTTCTTATTTAAATCAAATAGAAAGACACCAAGTGCCGGGAGAAATGAAAAAAAAGCGCATAAAAAGACCGCTACCCGAAGTTCAAAGTATTGATTGATTACCAATGCCAATGCCCAGCTTAAGGTCATGCTTAGCAACGTTCGATATACCTGATATAGCTTTTCTCTGTCTTGAAACATAAAAGCCTCCCCAGTTTATAATTCAAGTCCCAAGTGAATTATGTATTTTGATAATTCACATTAACCTAACATGCCTACCCTTTGAATTAGTTTGTGCCGAGGAAGACGCAGGCACAACCTGGAAAAACAAGGGGTTCGTTCCAATGGACGAACTTCGCAGTTCTTCCCAAGGATTTTGCTTTCTAAAATCCTTTATTCACACTATTCGTGAGACAAGATATCTACAATCTCATCTTCGGACATAATCTGATATACCCCTACTCCGGATAGCTTCATACCATCCTTCATTTCCTTGGTTTTCTCGGATATATCATCACTTACCAACAAGATACAGATATGATTTCCGTTTGAAATGGCTTGCATAGCAGCCAGATAAAGCTCCTTTGTCAGATTATGGGTAGCTACTACACAGAACATACCTTCTTCCCCACGAAGGAGTCTCTCAGCAAGCAGTTCATTGACGGGGATATGACTGTCGAATCGGATATGTACACAAGCTTTATAAAAAGCATTAAAATCTTCTTTGGAATGAATGTCAACCGACTTCTTACCATCCATTTCATAGATAATCTGGGAGGGGGTTCCCCTCAGTGCATAAAAGTTAGAGATTGCCAGAACACTCTCGATAATTTTATCCTCTGCAATAACGACCTTTAGCTCTTCTTCTTTTATCTTCATCAAATCCATGAAAAGAACAATCTCTGCTTTCGGGATATGCTGATATTTTCTGGTGATCAGCTCCCGCATTCTTGCAGAGGCTTTCCAGTGTATCTGCTTTCGACTGTCACCGGGACTATATTTCCTCATCTCGGTATCCAGCTCCTCCGCAGCCGTGTTGCCCGCTCGCAACGGATTCTTAACATCAGACTGCGGTGGTGCGATTCCCAGCTGTTCCAGAGGAACAACTCTCGGAAGTACCACAACCTTCAGCTTTGACGAGATTGGATAGGTTATGCTAAAGAGATACAGAAAGTCGGTTACTTCGATAGAATGCACACCGACATAATATTCTCCACGGTAGTTACATTTGATTCTGGTCTCCAATCGCTCGCTTTCGCTTGGCAGGAGGCTGTATTCCGCAATCTGCTGTGTAGCTTCTATCGTTGATCTATCACTTAGAAAATTCACTTTAACATTACGAAAGGTAACATAATCTTCGTTGGCAATCACGAAGGAATAGACGGTCCAATCACCCTTTACTACAAGATAAGCATCCATCTTTTGGTAGATCTTGAAGCGAAAATATACATACAACGTATATAGGAAAGCAACGATCGGAATGAATATCGACAGGTAAAGCAGTGCATAGGAAATATTACCTCCGAAATAGGAGGCAAACACACAGCTTCCGATAATTGCAGCCGCAAAAATCAAACGATTTATTTTCATAGAAAATCTCCATTCGTTTACCTTATCTACTTAGCAAGCACCGGTACCGCCACCTTGGCAACTAAAGCCTTTAATACCTTTTCCACTTTCGTCTGTGACAGTCTGGCTTCCGGAGCAAGAATAATACGATGGGCCAGCACCGGTAGAACCAGCTTCATGATATCATCTGGAATACTGTAATTTCTTCCTTCCAGATAAGCCAGCGCCTGGGAAGCACGAAGCAGGGCCAGAGTCGCTCTGGGGCTTGCACCAAGGGAGATATTGCTGTCCCTTCTTGTCTCCTGAACAATCTTTGTTATGTAAGTAACCAAATCTTGATTCACCTTAACCTCTTCTACTTCCTTCTGCATCTGAAGCACTGTCTCACCATCAATCACAGGCTCCAGCTTCTGCACCAGCTGACGGTTTAGAAAACGGTCCGCCATTACCTTCTCATCTCCGGCCTGGGGATATGCGATTGATATCTTCATCATAAAGCGGTCCAGCTGTGCCTCGGGAAGATTATAGGTTCCCAGATAATCGATAGGATTCTGGGTTGCTATTACCATAAAGGGCCTAGAAAGTGGATAGGTTACGCCATCCACCGTAATCTGTCGTTCCTCCATCGCCTCCAGTAAGCTTGCCTGTGTCTTCGGTGAGGTACGGTTAATCTCGTCCGCCAGAATAATATTATTCATGATAGCACCCTTCGAATACTCGAATTTGCCGGTTTGCATATTATAAATCGAAAGTCCCGTAACGTCACTGGGCAAGGTATCCGGTGTGAACTGAATACGATTAAAACCACAATCAATGGTCTGTGCTAATGTCTTTGCCAACGTCGTTTTTCCAACTCCCGGAACATCCTCCAGTAAAAGGTGTCCCCCTGCCAGTAAGGTAACCAGAGTATACTCGATAACTTCTCTCTTACCGACGATAATCTGTTCCATATTATGTACCATATCAGCGACTTTCTTTTGATTTTCCATTCTAATCCCCTTCTCCTTTTATTGTAAATCCTTCCATTATTATACTTTAAATACCTTTAGTATATCAAGGTAAGAATTGCATTACTTTTTGTACTTTTTATATATAATATGGCGAATTACTCCCTCTCAATATGATTTAGCAATACTCTGGAGGTTAATGATGATTTGGTTTACCAATTCACTTGTCATGAATAAAAAAGGATGCCGCCAGCTTACCTTATTAACGGTATGCCGACCACATCCTTCAAATTATATTTTTGCAACTAATCCATTCAATAGCTTTACCGTATTACGGATTGCTATATCTTCAAATTCCTTGTAGCTCATCTCTGCGCTGTGATCCGCTTTGTCCGAGATTGCTCGGATGATCAGGAACGGTATCTGATTAAGATATGCCGCTTGTGCAATCGCCGCTCCCTCCATCTCTGTACAGTACCCATTAAAATTATCCACCAGCCAGGTCTTCTTTTCGCTGTCCGAGATAAACTGGTCTCCGCTTACGATCCTGCCGGTATGGACTCCCACCTCAGGGATTACCTCCGTACACACTGTCTTAGCAAGGGTAATCAAACGCTCGTCTGCCCGAAACACGGATGCTTCCATTCGTGGTATGACACCCGCCGGATAGCCGAAGCCCGTTGCGTCCATGTCATGCTGCTGTGTGTCGGTGGAAAGTACAATGTCCGCAATATCAATTTCGTTTCTCAGCGATCCTGCAACTCCGGTATTAATCACTGTATCAACTTGAAAAAGGTCTATCAATATTTGGGTACATACGGCAGCATTTACTTTGCCGATTCCGCAGCGCACCACAACCACCGCGTGGTCCTGCAGGCTGCCCTCATAAAATTCCATAGAGGCAATGGTCCGTACCTGAACCTTGTCCATCTGATCCTTCAGAATATGAACCTCTTCGTCCATCGCTCCGATAATTCCAATTTTCTTCATTGTTTCTACTCCTATCATTGCATTCGTAATAATACCGATATTGTATATGATTTCAAGAGGAAATACAATGTGATTGTTGTTTTATAGTCATCGACCCCCATACTCACCTGTTTATCCTTCGAGTACAGAGCCACCGGCTCTATAAAAAGGTATGACAAGCTCCTTCTATAACGAAGCAGGGTCAAATTCGTATTTGCCGCCGCCCCAGTAATTGGCCTTATCTGCGGTAAAAGACATCATGCAATAATCCGGATCGGTTGGTCCCTGATGGTAGTACATGATATCGGAAGGCTCCCAGAAGGCCTGTTTCATCTCATTGTCCATATAGACCTTCATCTCGCCGGTCAGCATCAGTCCATGGATCGGTTCAGAATCCAGAAAATAGATGCAAGCCTTCGGATTTTCCAAAAAACGCTTCGTACGGGAAGCCGATACATTGGTTGAGAACCAAAAGGTATGAAGACCCTCATGACTTCTTAAAAACATCGCCTTCGCATTCGGAAAGCCTGCTTCATCCATAGAACATACTATAACATCGCGGGTTTTGTCAACCTGCTCTAAGATGCTATCCAATACTTCCTTCGTTATATCCATAATGTAATCCTCCTCATAATTTTACTCGAAATAAAGTCCGTCACTATCTTGATATCTGTATCTCACATACCTCTAGTTAATCCGGTAAAGGTCATCTGTAATTCTCGGGCGGTGATCCCTACTTCTCCAGATTTGCCTTGATCCGCCTCAGCATGTCTTCGAATTCCTTTATTTCCTCTTCCCGAAAGTCTTGATAGAATAATTCGCTCATCTGCTCCGATACCTCATCATATTTCTCACGGAAGGCCTTAGCCTTCTCGGTAATCCGGATAAATATCTGCCTCCGGTTCTTCTGATCCGGTATTCGTTCTACCAAACCACCTTCTTCCATCCGGTCAAGCATACCGGTCAAGGTCGTCTTTGCTAAAGAGGTGAGCTTACCCACCTGAGTAATGGATAGCATTTCATGCTCCCAAAGCACATAAAGTATTCTTCCCTGGGCTCCGTTAAAAGCATCTACTTCACTTTCTCTCAGCATTTTCTCAAATGCTCTCCCACTAAGCTGATGAATCTGTGAGAGCAAAAAACCTCCGCTTGTTTTCATATGTCATCTCCTTTCCATTTATAATGCAAGAAGCATATTTCACCGGGAACTTACCTGCCTCTTTTTTCCTTGCCTGTATATCAATCCCTTATAGTATAGTTCTATATAGTACTATTGTCAAGCAGGTATTTCCTGATTTTCTTAAAAATTCATTTGCAAATTAGAAAGGTCTGAGATACAATGTACTCGATTATCAGTAGCGTTACCGTATTTGTAGCTAATAGAGTCTTTGTTACATATAATTTATTAAATGCTATGTCTATCAAAGGTACTTTTGTATCTTTTATTGCCATGCAGGGAAGTATTCTCTTGATCATGGCTGCTTTTTTTGCAGGTATTCAGATTATAAATGAAAGGTCAGGTAAGAATTAAGATATGGTATATAAAACTTCAGGCGTATGCAGCCGAGAAATCAATTTCGAGATAGACGAGAAGACCAACACGATAACTACCCTTAATTTTAAAGGAGGCTGTAACGGCAACGCAAGTGGCATTTCCAAGCTGGTTGTTGGGATGAAGGTTGATGATGTGATCCGTAAATTAGAAGGGGTGACCTGTGATTTTCGCTCCACCTCCTGCCCGGATCAATTGGCTAAGGCATTAAAGGAATGGAGGTCTTAAGAATGAAACGTATCGTTTTGACCGGAGGAGGAACAGCAGGTCACGTAACCCCCTGTATCGCTTTACTTCCACAATTGAAGCAGGAGGGCTATGACATTCAGTATATTGGTTCTTATCAGGGAATCGAGCGCAGGCTTATTGAAGAATATAATATACCTTATCATGGTATATCCTCCGGAAAATTAAGAAGATACCTTGACCCGAAGAATTTTTCCGATCCCTTCAAGGTGATAAAGGGTTATCTGGAAGCACGCAAATTGCTCAAGGATTTAAACCCGGATATTGTATTTTCCAAGGGTGGTTTTGTCTCCGTACCTGTCGTTCTGGCAGCAAAGAGCAATAAAATACCGGTTATTGTACATGAATCTGATATCACTCCGGGATTAGCCAATAAGCTTGCTCTCCCCTCTGCCTCAAGGATTTGTGTCAATTTTCCTGAGACATTAAAATATCTTCCGGAGGGTAAGGCAGTCCTTACCGGAACGCCGATCCGCAAGGAGCTCTTCTCCGGCAACAAGCTTCGCGGTTTGGATTTCTGCGGCTTTACTGTAAATAAGCCCGTTCTGTTGATAATCGGCGGCAGTACCGGCTCCCGGGTAATCAATGAGATTATCCGTGGAATGCTTCCAACCCTGCTTCGTGACTACCAAGTGATACACCTCTGTGGCAAGGACAATCTGGATGAGCGCCTGAATGACACCACCGGTTATGTACAATTTGAATATATCCGCGCAGAGCTAAGTGACCTTCTCGCCGCTGCAGATCTTGTTATCTCAAGAGCAGGAGCCAATGCTATCTGTGAGCTGTTAGCTCTCAGAAAGCCCAATATTTTAATTCCTCTGTCGGCAAAAGCCAGTCGCGGAGACCAGATTTTGAATGCAGAATCCTTCGAACGACAGGGTTATTCCTATCTTCTTAAAGAGGAGGACCTCTCGATTGCAAAGCTCCTGGAGGCAATCAGTACTGTTGTGGAGAAGAAGCAGGACTATATCGATGCCATGAGCAAAAGTGAGTTAAACAACTCCATCGATACCATTATAAAACTAATCAAAGAGACGGAGAAGCAATAGTACCAGCATAGCAATCAGGCACTGCCAATATGCTTCATAAAACATAACCCTGCAGCCGGATATCTTTTCGATACCTTGTTGCAGGGTCTTCCAGTCTTCTATTCAATTTTTGCGGCAATGGCTGCTGCTAAGGCGGCTGCTTCACCATCCTCGTATGTTCCATGCACCCAGGTCGTCTGCACCTGATCCCCATGATATCTGGGAATTAGATGCATATGGAAATGGAATATAGTCTGACCTGCTGCTTCTCCATTATTCTGCAACAGATTCATCCCATCGCAGTGAAGCTCGGCCTGAATTGCCTTAGCTAGCTTACGAGCAATAAGCAGAGCCTTCTCAGCGGTATCATCGTCCAGCTCAAACAGATTCGCTGCATGCCTTTTCGATAGTATAATGGTATGTCCCTTTGCTGCCGGGGAAATATCCATAATTGCTTTAAAATCTGCATCCTCATAAAGGATTGCCGAAGGAATCTCTTCGGCAATAATCTTGCAAAAAATACAATTGTCTTGCATAAAGTACCTCCTATGTCGATTGTTGTTCCACTCTTTATATTGTATTTATTTCCAAAATTTGATACTATGATAGATAATAAAACCATTTTCACTGTTTATTAAGTATATGCGAAAGGGGAATATGGAATGTTATCCGAATTCAGTAACGACACACTTGCCAACATGATTAAAACGAATCCCGAACTGGAGCCTCTCATTCAATCGATTATGACCGTAAATAAGAAAACCACCTCCATGTTCGTGCACGAGCTTCGCAACCCATTGGCCTTACTAAAGGGCACGATTCAATATATCGAAATGAAGCAGCCTGAGGTAAAGAATTATAAATACTGGGATCAGGTCCAGGAGCTGATCAATGATATGGAGCGCATCATGCAGGATGCATCCCTTATTAATAATTCGAATCAGCTGAATAAGGAGAATACTAACTTAATCTCCTTAATGGAAAATATTATTGGCAGCTTTATGCCACAGGCAATTTCCCGGGATATTGACCTTACCCTTACCGTAGCACCCGACAGTGAAGAAGTCTTCATGAAATACCATTGTGATAGCGGTAAGCTGAAACAGGTATTTATCAATATGATTAAGAATGCCTTTGAAGCTACACAACCCGGTAACTTTATACATATAGAGCTGGCACTGCTTCCGAGCACCGTCTCTTCCCTTTCCAAGCTTTCTATCTCCATAAGCAATAATGGTCATCCCATTCCCGAGGAAGCTCTTGAGAGCATCTTCCAACCCTTTGTTACCTTTAAAAAGAACGGTACCGGTGTTGGTCTTGCTTTGGCACGAAATATTATCGACCTACACTATGGAAGTATCTCTGTCGTATCCGACGAAAGCTGTACCAGCTTTACGATTTTGCTTCCGCTATAATCAATGCTATAATATATTTCATAATTCCATTCTACCGGTATCAATATCGGCCTTCCCATTTATTATGATAGAATATTAAACTGAAAGACCTGGTCGAAGGAACGAAGGGTCTTAAAATTACCCTTTGCTGTCAAATCACCGGACATAAATGCACCCTGGAAGGTGACCCTGCCCAGTACTAATTTATTCATCATTGCATGAGTCGTTTTTGCAATCACGTCAGCATCCGGCTTCTCGCCGTAATAGCATTTTAAATGTTTATTATTAATCTCAACTACAAGGTTCTTCTTCGTATCGGAAATCTGTATGGAGTAGGAGGCGACAAAATCATCCAAAGGATGGAAGTTATCCTTCAAATTCTTAATAAATTCCTGTCCGCCTTCCCCGTCACTGCTCGTCTCCAGCATTTCCTTAAATAACTGGGTCAGCTCCTCAATATCCTCCTTCTGCTTCTTCACATAGGTATCATCCGAAACATAAACTGACAGCTGTTCGCTCTCCTGAGGAGTAAGTGTAATTGAACTGCTACGAAGGACATTCTGTTTAATTGCCGCATTACTGGTCGGAAGAGTCTTCGTCTTCTGGTGAATAGTACGGTAGAAGACCTCTGCTTTCTTCTCAATAATATCCAAATAATCTTTATTCGTCTCAAAGTCCACATGGTCCTCAACATAAGCTCCCAGACCACTGACCGGAAGGCCGCCTAAGGTCTCCCACGCCTTTATCATATAAAGCTCCGCATCTCTTTCTCCATAGGTATTCGCTATGGCTACGGGAAGCATATAAAGCTTACTGATCTTATCCTTATCTCCATAGAGCCAGCAGGCATCCAGAAACTGCTGCATCAGACCGCCGATCCCGAACCACTCCACGGTGGTTGCAAGGATTACACCATCCGCTTCCTTCAAGGTCTTTGGAAGCATCGATATTGCATTTTTCTCTTCATAGAGGTTGTATCTGGTAACCTGTACCCGAAGCTCCTCCAATACTGTTGTCAGCTTACTCATTACATAGAGCGTCGGATCTTCAATTAATCCTCTTCCTCCATAATAGATATTAATTTTCATGCAATAACCTCTCCTCCTGCTGTAGATATTAAACCATTTGCCAAACTTCTTCCATTCTGCTGTGATTAGCAGTCTCTTATCATCATGTATCCCAAGGATAATTTACATCCCATATGCTTATGCTTCTTGCGATAACGGATCCTTCATACTTTTATTGGAGCGGCGATATACAATTGCCGATAGCAAAATGCCTGCCAGAAAGCCTCCGACATGAGCTGCCATATCTATCTGTGTGTTGACAATTCCTCCGTAGAGACTGAAGATAACGAACAGCACCATCTGTCTTGTACTGATATCCTCCAACCGCCCGCGGTTGATTGCTACGATATATAGCATGGCACCCACTACACCAAAGATAGCACCGGAAGCTCCGATGGAGAACGTAGAGTTCCCGATCAGATACTGACCGTTTTCCTTCCACATATTATAACTGATAGAGGTTATCCCTGCAAGAATTCCCGTACCAAAATACAGGAAAAGATATTTCATTTTACCGGCTGCCCGTTCTAAATTATCACCTACGAATAACAATACCAGCATATTATTAAAAAGGTGTTCAAAATCCGAGTGCATGAACATCGAGGTCAGCACCCGGTAATATTCCTTCTCAGTAATCACATAATACCAGGATAATGCACCCTTCCCTAGCATTCGTCCCTCTCCGCCAAAGAGCGGTGTATAGTGGAGAATGAGGAAGGCAATGATATTAATAATAATGATACTCGTATTAATTAATGTAAATAGCTTATACCTTGGCTGAACACGAGTGTACCTTTCCGAATGGCTAATGTGCTGTGCATCAGAGTTTGATCCTTCATACATAAACTCCCGGTCTACAATTCTTTGACGCTCTTCCTCCGAAAGTACCTCTTCAAGCTGATCTCGTATATGATTAAACTCATTGGAACCTGTCTCATAGATTATTAATCGGTTGGCATTAAGATCAACGATCCAATGTTGATCCTCCCTGTTTTCAATACACAGGTGCTTCACCCGTGCCACTTCGGTGGTTAGTATCAGACTAAGTAGCCGGATTCTATTAGGAAGGGGCTTTTTGCGAAAATTATTTTTTATCTGCTCGAGTATGTGATTGTATTGCTCCTTGCCCAGATCCGTACCTGCCATAGTTCGGATGACAGAAACCACAGTAAGCTCCATATTCTCAAATTGATAGAATAAGTAAATTCCGGCTGTATTTGAGTTAATTCTTTGATAACCCAGATTCATGAAGGTTTGTTCCAGTCTCTCTTCTATCATGCCATCATCCTTTTACTGTGATAAATGTTCTTATTCATACCCTTTGTTTCTCACGTTTTAGAGAACGTTATCCTTCCCTCGCTACGCTTGATCCTCCCAAGAGAAGGAACGCTTCACGGCTTTCTTCCAGCCTGCAATTAAGCTGCTTCTCTTCTCCTCGGTCATATCCGGTCGGAAGGTCTCGGCTAGTGCCCAATTTGCTTTAATCTCCTCCCGGTCCTTCCAGAAGCCGACTGCAAGTCCGGCAAGGTAAGCTGCGCCAAGTGCAGTGGTCTCGATACATTCCGGCTTTTGAACCTCGGTATTCAGAATATCTGCCTGGAATTGCATCAGAAAACGGTTCGCACAAGCACCACCGTCTACCTTTAGCGACTTCAGGGTCAGCATAGAATCACTCTCCATCGCCCGAAGAACATCCTGGGTCTGGTAAGCGATCGCCTCTAAGGTTGCCCGGATGATGTGGTCCTTATTACAACCACGGGTAATTCCTACAATAACTCCTCTCGAATATTGATCCCAGTATGGTGCACCAAGTCCGGTAAAGGAAGGAACTACATAGACACCGTTGGTGTCAGGTACTTGAAGCGCACATTTTTCACTCTCTGCTGCAGAGCGAATCAGCTGAAGCTCATCTCTTAACCACTGAATAGCAGCTCCCGCTACGAATACGCTCCCCTCAAGAGCATAATTAACCTCAGAACCGGTAGAAGCAGCAATTGTGGTAATCAGTCCATGCTGGGACATAATCGCTTCTGTGCCCGTATTCATAAGTAAGAAGCAACCGGTTCCGTAAGTGTTCTTCACCTCGCCTTTGCTAAAACAGCACTGACCAAAAAGTGCTGCCTGTTGATCGCCGGCTGCCCCTGCAATTGCGATCGCATCACCGAATAAGGAACGGTCAGAATAGCCATAGATGCAGCTGGAGGGCTTAACCTCCGGAAGCATCTGAACCGGAATATCCAGTTCTTCCAGTATCTTCTCATCCCACGTCAGCTTCTTAATATCATAAAGCATGGTTCGGGATGCATTCGTATAGTCAGTGACAAAGGTTTTACCTTTTGTCAGGTTCCAAATAATCCAGGTATCGACGGTGCCAAACAGGAGCTCTCCAGCCTTAGCCTGCTCCCTTGCTCCCTCCACATGGTCGAGAATCCACTTGATCTTCGTTCCGGAGAAGTATGCATCCGGGATTAAGCCCGTCTTCTCTTTAATATAGGATTCATAGCCCTTCGCCTTCAGATCTTCCACCATATCAGAGGTTCTGCGGCACTGCCATACAATCGCATTATACACCGGATGTCCGGTCTTCTTGTTCCATACTATCGTAGTCTCGCGCTGGTTCGTAATACCGATGGATGCAATCTCATTGGCATTGATACCAAGCTTCGCCATCGCCTCCGTAGCAACAGAAATTAAAGAGGACCAGATTTCCATCGGGTCATGCTCTACCCAGCCGGGCTTCGGATAAATCTGCATAAATTCCTTCTGTGCGACGCTCTTCATTTTCCCCTGTTTATCAAAAATAATACATCTAGAACTTGTTGTGCCTTGATCAAGCGCCATAACATATTGTTTCATCCCATACCTCCAACACATTTTTTATCTAATCCCATAGCTAGTCCATTTTTAGAGAATTACTTATGATTCATTCCTCTGAGACAAGCAGAGTACTATGTAATCAAATTAATTACCGAAAGCCGACATTACTATTACAACGATTGCACAGACTGCAAGGATAATATCTAATATCAGTAAAACCCAATAAAATATCTGCCCGCCAATCTTATCATTTATCTTTGCTTTAAGCTTTAGTATGGTATTCACGATTAAGACTGCTGCAAACAGTAAAAGAATGATACCCTTGACAACAGCACTACCCACGAAGTCCGCGATTATAAGAAAAGCCACTAATATAATCGCATGTATTACATCGTATCGTCTCTTCATATAAATACCCCCCTGTCATGCTATAACACATATAATTACACTTTTATTGTACCCTTTTGTTCCAATATTTACAAGGTTTTTGTCATTACAGTAAACGCCTGAAAAGCAATTACTACCAAATAATGCTCCTCTAACTCCACACAGTACTCGTACTCCAAGGCGTAAGGCTAAAAATGCCTTCAAAGAAGAATGGTATTATAAGGCGAAATACAACAACACATGAAAAGACATAGACAAGAAACGCCAACCAAGAGATTAGAAATAAATCTCCTGATTGACGGTTAACCAGTAATATTTTCTCATTATTACATATGCATAAGATTCTCACTTGATTACAACTAAACAAGAGGATACAGCTGTATTTTCTTGAGCTTTCGTTGATACTTGATTAATTGATCTTTTTTGAAAGGTTTCCCATGGGATGGATACACCTTCTTAAAATCGAGACCAATCATCTTCATCCATGAGGCTTCATAGTCTTTCAAATTTTCTACCCAAATAATAACGTGATTCAAGCTTGGTATTCCATTCATGGCTGCATCACCACAGAAAAGCACCCTATCCTCGAATAATAAACCGATGGAATCCTTTGTATGTCCAGGCAACTCAACAATCTTTGCAGAAAGCATCTTTTCAATTTCCGGCTGAGTCTCTTTCGTTACAATCAAATAGCGTTCCGGAGAATCTACCGGCTGGAAGCGATGCTCCCCTTTACCAAACATTTTCATCATCTTACAAAAGCTCCATGCTATTAGACCGCTACAACCACCATCGAACGAATTTTGTCCCGCTTTCAATCTTTCGATCGATACAGGATGAAGGATTACCTTCGCTTTCGTCTTGGTCAATAGCTGATTAAGAAAGCCCACATGGTCATCATGTGCATGTGTAATAAAGACATATGAAATATCTTCTAATGATATCTTTCTCTTGTTCAACTCTTCCTCGAATTTTTTATAATGTTCATTGTAACCTGTATCGATAAGTAAATAACCCTTATCCATTTCGATCATAAAAATATTACTGATCCTGTTTCCAATGTTTATTATTCGATCCTCAATGGGTTTTCTCATCTTGTAGGCACTGTCAATTCTCTTCGCCAACTCGTCGTTTTCATTTTTCACTTCGTTAATATAGGAAGAAATATCTTCTACGTTTTCGATTGATCGTCCGAATAAAATGGTTTCTAATTGGTTCCTAATCAAATGGGCATTATTCAAGCTTGTTTGATCCTTTACACTTTCGATCAACCAAAGTGTATCTACCAAGCTATCTATAACTTCTTCATCAATAAACGGTTTATCCTGATAGGAGGCTTCTAATTTTCCAGATTCACTTTGCCAATCCGGATTAACCAGAGATTTCCGAATAATAGCTTTTGCTTGACCTATGGCACATTGGTTTCCTTGACAGGTATTGCAATATGCCGGCCCCATACAGATATTCTCAAGATCCTCTTGAATGTGTTGATAATAATCATGAAGCATTTTTGACTTTGCTATGAGTTCAGACTGGATACCCATTTTCCTGTCATGAAATAGCTTTCTTACCATGAAGGATACTATCAATACTAACACAACCGCGAAGAGCACTATAGAGGTAGGATTTAGATATTGTTTCGGGACAGTTTGTGATAGCTTTTGGATGCCAAAAAACATAAATATGGATGCCGCCAACAATTTAATACCTAATTCAGGTATCTTGTCACCCAATTTTTTACCTACAATGATTCCTAACGCTCCAGTAGCGATCATACCTGTGACGGTTCCTACTAATATCATGAATGGATAGGATGCATCTGCGGCTAACGTGATTGCGGTTAGCTGTGTTTTATCACCAAGTTCACCCAAAAAGAAGGCTAAAGCAACAGTTGCGACCGGACCAAATTGAATTTTAGGTTCATCTTCATCTTCCTCTTTGTCTGACTTCAGCGTCCATAGAGCAAATCCTACAAACGCAGCTCCTGCTACCATTTGAATAGTACTAATCGGAACCATTTGAGAAAGATAGCTTCCTAAAAGTACTGCTAAACCATGATTCAGAAAAGCTCCGATTCCGATTCCAATTAAAACCTTTCTGACAGGGAAGCGTGTAGCAAACGCCATTGCTAGAATCTGAGTCTTATCACCCATTTCCGCGATAAAAATCAACATAAATGCCTTTAGTATCTCTTGTATCATATCCTTACTCCTTTATTTTTTGTAATTTACTAAATACCAAACCATCTTTCCATATAATTCTTCCATTAATCATCCCCTGTATACATAAAGACCTAGGCCCTCAAGATTAAATAAAAAAGACCTTTAGATTATCAGACAATTCGCCTAAATAATCTAAAAGTCTCGCTTCTTTAAGATTCTTAAAGCAGATAAGACCAGGATCACTCCAGTATGTTGACCTTATCTTGGTTTCCCATAGCTACTCCCTTTTAAAACTCAGATTATTATATCATTCCCCATTATGGTTGTCAATTAATTATCAAAATCATGCCACCTGTATCATTCGACTTTGTATCATTCGAAAAAATTTTATACAAATTCTTTACGTGCTCGATATATCCTTATCATAAACCATGAAGCTTACGAAAGCATTTGGGTTCTTTTATCCCTTTGATAAGGAAACATGTAACCGGCCATTGGGTTTGTCTCTGTTTAATATTGCAGTTAGTTTATCAGGAGTTCAAAATTCAGATTCGCCAGCGCAATCCTGTCTCCCTGCAGGATCTCCTTCTTCTCGTAGGAGGTGAGCAGCGTTTCATTGACAAAGGTACCATTGGTGGAGCTTAAATCGGTGATGTAATACTTATCCTCTTCCTGTGTAAGCTTGGCATGATATCGACTGACCACGTTTTTTTCAAGGCAGTAATCCACATTTTTACGAAGTTTTCCGATAAAAAAGGGGAATTCATCAATACATATGGAAGCGTACTGCTCCTCGTCCGGGGACTTAAGAATAATCATAGAGGTATCCTTTGATTGTTGTACGATATCGCTTAATAAGCAGGTGGGATTATAGTCCTCCTGTATTACTGTCGCCTCTTCCTTGGGTGCAGCCTTAAGCTCTTCATAATTAGGAACATTCTCAGGGGTATCGGTAAGCTCTTTCCAAAGATTATGCTCCCGTTTTGTAAGCTGCATCG
Source organism: Bacillota bacterium (assembly GCA_023415475.1). Lineage (GTDB taxonomy): Bacteria > Bacillota > Clostridia > Lachnospirales > Lachnospiraceae > Mobilitalea. Next base: position 93,169 of record JAEZKL010000059.1, read on the forward strand.
GATCTATATGGGGCTTTCCTGATACCATACTTTCGGTTTTATCCTTCTTAACCGGAACCGAAGCCTTATATTGCCTGGGGTCGATATATTCACTCTTTGTTACAATCCTGGTCAGCTTGTTCTCTTTGTTCCAAAGCTTTCTCATCAGATAACCCTCTACACAAAGGAGGATTAATATTAACCCTATTAATTTACTGTATTCGATCTGCTCGCTATAAGAGTTATAAAGAATACCTGACGTAAAACCAAGAATAAGGATCAATAATCCAGCTAATCCGTATATTCCGGTAAGGATATAGGTGGTCCTCGGATAATAGAATACCTCCGCTTCCTCTTCCAGCTTCTCCATTACGACCGGAATATTGTCAATATAGGAATCTATATGGTTCTCTGTGTATCCGGGTCCCTTTGTCTTGCCTAATCCGTGTTCGTAATCTATTCTCTCATGGGCTTGTATCTCGGTATCAGATATTCTTTCCTTTGTTGCAGCCTCTACCTTCATTTGCTTTTGAAGCACCTCATTCATGTGGGCAAAGGTATAGCCCTCCTCCTTGCTGACGGCATAAAGCCGATATACCAGCAGTACCGCTTCCTTATCGTTGTAATCGACCTTGTTCATCAGATATTCCAGCAGTCCGCTCATCTGCCCCTTACTTTCCTGCCGATAACCGGATAGAAAGCATAAGCTAGGGGAATTTGTAATCACATCGATATAGATATATTCCGGGTTTATGATAAAGTCATCTTCAGGAAGGAGATGTTCATAAGCTAATTCCATAGTGCTTAACAGGACGGATATCAATTGTCTAAGCTGATCGTAGGATAGAGAGATCTTTGCAAATAGATTCTGCATGGACTGCTTTCCGGTAATGTCATAATAAAATAAGGTCTTATTATCCATAGAACGTAGCTGTAAAGGGAGTATGCCGGTCAAGGATTGCTTCTCAAGCATACGGATACAATAAGGCTCCTTCGGCTGCTCCTCCTCTGTAATAACCATAAAATTATGCTTTATATCCTTTCTGTATTCTACCTTCATATATCCTCCTATTACTTTGCTAATAAATATTAGTAGTCTTAATACTTAGCGGTAAGTCATAACGTATCTCTCCCGGACACTTAGCTATCTAATCCTTTGTGGCTTTACGGAAAAATCCTTCGATTTTATTCTTTAATTCATCTACTCCCTTAACCTGCGATGTCGTATCCAGTACAACTTCACATACACGAATCGTCTCAGCCGGATCGTGAATAGGATAATCTCCCGATATTACTGTCTGCGAATAGGATGCCATCAGTTTTCTGACCCAGGGAATGGATATTTCGGTATTGGTCCGAACGGATACCGTAAGCTTCGATCTTTCTACTTTAGCCTCAATATCTGCTATTTTAGCTAAGAACAATCCTTTGCTTAGCTTTTGCTGAAGATATTCATAAAGCTCCTGCTCTGACTCCTTGCTGTCTTCCTGCAAGAGATCAAAAATCCCCTGATCCTTGATATACTCATAATCAATTTCAGCTGTTGCAAGCTCGGACTCGTGTTTTAAAATCAGACCTGCCTTATGAAGTGTCACATCAACGATTCCCTGAATCCGGCATAGGTCATGCAGATAGAAAGAAAGATAAATGAGCGCAAATATAGTAAGAATTACGATCGGCATAACAAAAGCCGCCTCTACCGTAATACTGGCTTTACAGGTCTTCACTCCATGTCTGTGAGCATTGTGATAAAATCTTCTCTGGATAGGTATCATCTTCCATACTCCTAATAATGGACTTTTTATAAATCTAAACCAATGCACCCTTAGAGGCGATGACTATGATGATATACCCTGCAAATAGAAAAGGAATAAAGGGGATGCTCTGCTTACGGTCAACAATTCTCAAAAGCAATAGGAAGATTGACAGAATAGCAGCAAGAAATAATGCAATACCGAATAACTCAAGATTGTTCCAGAAGCCAAGTCCGATACCGGTTACGCAGAGTAATATTCCGTCGCCCATACCAATCTTACCGGCAGTAATTTTACTGATCAATAAGGTCCCAAGCCCTACCGCCAGCCCACCGATGCAATCGGCAACGCTTAGCTTCTCCGTAAACGGAAGGCAAACAAAAGTGAGTACTGCTCCAATACCGATTACCCACACATATACTCTTTTTTTGAATAAGTCCTGAATCGCACAAATCAGCAGCAATGCCCCAAGAATAAGTATTAATGTCTTATCTGCCATAAAATATCCTCCTGTATATTCAAACAATATATTATCAGTAAGTTTCTTAACAGTAATTAAATTATTCTTAATTATTTCTTTCCATCATCCTATTCATCAGAAGTGAAGCCTTCTCAACCCCTACCTCTTTAGTGACCGCATCTCTTGCAGGCAGGACGATTACCCACCTCTGACAGAGGAATTTCCTTCACATTTCTTTTAATCTTGGAGCAATCCCTCTTCGTATGATATCTTGTCCCATCAGAGGTTATATAGTAGGTTCCGTAAGGATTAAGCTTTCCCTCACAGCATTTCTCACAGGGGTAGTATTTGCCTCCGTTCTCATTCCTCTGTGTTGTCGGAAGCCCATCTATTGCTGATACGGATAGCCGGATATGGGAACAGGTTGCGCTCTTATGATACACGCTTCCAGTCTCGGTGATATATACCATCGTAACCTCCCCAACCTCCTCATCCAAGGAGTACGTGGCAGCTACCTCATATCCGGTCCAGGCTCGGACCCTGACTCTCTGAAGCATTTCCATGTCCTCAAAGGAAAATAGCTTAATAGGAAGAATCACCTGATAGCGGACCACTATGTCTATCGCATCCTCCTCCTTCAGAATCTTTGAATCCTGAAAGCTAATCCCTTCAAAGCCATCCCGGATGCAGGAATGATTAATTCGATCAATGTTAAGGTATTGCTTGGCATAAAGCTTAAGAACTGTCTGATCCACGATGGATTTTGCAAAGTCTCCCAGTCCGATCTCTATCTTTGTTCCAAGGATTGTTTCATCAAAATTAAGTGCTTCCTCCATTCCCGCGAAATCCTCATACACATAAGCGGTCTTTGCCATATTGAGGCCCATCTTCGTTATGGTTGACTGGATGAATTCTTGAAGAGTAAATATCTGAATAAAGTATATAAAGGTAAGTAACGCAAACAGGAACAAGGGCATTACCAAAGCCGCCTCCACTGTTAGGGACGCCTTACAGCTGTTATCTGCTTCTTTCATCCATCTGGTATCTGCCTTCCTCACCCTTCGTAGCACCTTAATCTCCTTTATTACCAGCTCTGTTCCTAGCTCTTTATATAATATCTATTGGACTGGGATGTCCGCTCTTTTGATGATTTGTTGTCAGCAAATGATTTCTTGGAGAGAGTTATTTTTTATTTGTATAAGCTATTGATTAATTTTTATTCAAATTGAATTTGTTATCGAAGAGCTTGATCTAAATAGAAGAGCGGACATCCCAGTCCAAAAGAAATATGCCTAATAGAATCTGCCTCGTCAGGCGCTTTATATGTTCCGATTAATTGCTGCTACGACATGTGATTCCCCCCTATTACTAACAGCTATAACCTACTAATAGCTATAACCAGCCTTATATGAGAAACGATATCCAATTATTTTATGATTGATGTAATTTCGGAGGAAGGGGATTGCGATAAACTTCGTATCTATGGCATACTCAGCCGACGCCTCAAAGCCGAACAGGCAGTCCCTCAGCTTAAGCTTATCCTCATAACGAAGATTGAGATTCTCTTGAATCAAATCCATGGAGCGGCAGGTTATATCCTTTTTGTTCTTAATTAACAGGAACATACGAAGATAATCCCGATACGAGAAGGATAACTGTTCGGAGGTAGAAAAGGCTTCCGCTTTCGTTCGAAGGAAGCTTCGGTTTAATAGAAACATCTCAGGGAATTGTAGTACCAACTTCTGCTTAAGAATTGGCACCTGCTTCCCTAAGAGAAGGGCGCAGGTATCAACAAGCGCCTCAGCAAAGGACCATACCATAAGCAGTACCGCCTGCGTTATATTTACCAGCATAGGTAAACCGGTAAAGCCTACGATAGCTACTGCTGCAAGCTTCGCTTCCTCACATCTTGCCTTATCCCTTAATAATGTGACAAAATCCAGTATCATACGCAAAAAGACAATTCTTGATATGACCGACGCCAGGTTCTCCCGATCGACGGTCTTCCCTACCAACAGGTATTCCAGCTCATAATCGAGTACCGACGGCTTCCTTCCGATGAGCTTATCATCTCCTACCGGATAACTCTCAAAATGCTCCTTCAGATATTCCTGGTATAGCAACTGCTCTGTTATCTGATTTATGCCATCCTCGATTCCGGTAAAGAGCTCTGTGGTATTCCGAAAGTCATAGAGGAGACTACCCATTTCATTCTCCTCACCGCTTTTCATCGAATCTTCAAAGAAGGCTGTAATCATTGATGTAAAATCGATCGTTTCTCTTGTAATGGAAGCCTCAACCGAAGGCAGCTGCTTTTCAGTTAATTCCTTCTCTGAGATATTGTCCGGGTCAATGATCAGTCCTGTAATCCCGCTTTGAATTAGCTTACTAAGCTCCTTCACTGGATTTTTTTGCTTAGCAGTGTCAAGGACAAGGGTGCTGTAATCGATTGTCAGACAGTTTGTCTCATAGCCTTGCAGCTCTTTCCATGCCTCTGCACAAGCACTCAAAGCCGAAGAATAATCCTCCGCCTTGATGTGATCCAGCGTCCTTTGTATTGCCTCCTGACCATCCATTAGCACTATCCGATTGAACCCTAACGTATCATACATATGATAGAAGCTTTCATTTTTATCATAGGAGGAGGAGTATTGCTTCATATGTGTAAGCTTCTCCTTTAAACCCTTAAAGATTTCTTCTCCCAGGCTCTCCTCATCTTCATATAAGCTCTCTTCAAAATCATCAATCAGATAGGAGGCTGAGGTTGCATTGATGATTACCTGTTCCGCTTCATATTCCGCTTCTTCTACAATCGGTATCATCTCCTGAAGGATTTGCTTCATCCTGTTAAGCCTGTCATCTACCGAGGAGAGCAGCTGACTTTTCCGATCTGACAGCTCCTGAGCCCGGGTATATAATTGACTTAACTGCTCCTGCAGACTCTTCATTTCATTATTCAGTGAAGCAAGCTGTTGCTTTGCTTCCTTTGATTGGTCGGAGCCTTCCACGTTCTGCAGCCGGGCCCCTACCGCATTCATAGCCGTATGTACAGCATTTATCTCCTCTGTAAGCTGATACAACTCCTGAGTAATGAAGCTAAGCTGCTCCAGCTCTGACTCAGCCTGTAAGAAGGTAACGGCAGGATTGACATAATGATCCTTAACCGCTTCAAATACTGCATTGTGATTGAGCCCTGCCGTTTCCATTGTGACCGGAGCAAAGCATAACATCTTCGCAAAGTACTCAGTCGTCAGAAGCTTCCCTTCCTCATCTAGCGTAATTCCGGTTTTTGATGTCTTAATTCCGTCCAGGAGCTCCATCAGTCTCAGTATATTTTTATCTGCCTTGGCCAGCTCCTGTTCTGCTGCCAGCTTTTTATCATAAACAGCACTTACCTTCTTTGGGGCCTCCAGCAGGGATAGCTTTTCCAGTAGCAGCGTGAGTCCATCCCCCAGCTCACGATACTTCATATATTCAACCGCTTCCTTCCTCAGTAGCTCACCATGATAAGCTATGAGTCCGGTTTGCTCAGTAACAGCCTGCGAGGTGATCGTGATATCATAAAGATCAATACTCCGAGAATTGCCATCCTCCAGTCCGGAGTCCGGCTGTAGGGTATAAGACATATACTGAGCAAGCTTCTCCTCCATCCCTTCCGCTTTTTCACTGTCACTTCCCTCCCCAGCTGCATAGCCGAAGATGTGATATTCCTTCCATAAGGGCTCATAATACTCTGCCCAGACCGAATCCATCGCGGTAGACAGCGCTCTCTCTGCATATACCCTGGCTGTATTGACCCTTGCACCTTCAATGACCGTAAAGACAAGAGAAAGGATTAATAGAAGAATGAGGGCAAGGTATACCGTAATCACACCGCTTCCTGAGGTCTTACTAACTTTGCTTCTTACACGAATCCTTCTCATGCTGCTTTGCGGTTCTTCGATGCAGCTAGAGACACTGTATGAACAAGGGGTGAGCATCAATGTGCGAACTTGGCAGTTCTTACTAAGCGAATTACCAATCGCTTTGCGAAAATGCTTTTTCTTCATGCTATCACACTCCCTCTCTATAAATTTGCTCTAAATCATATAATGCTTAATGCCTCAAGCTTACTCACAGCTGCGATTGCTCCAAGGCTTTAGGTCTTTCTATCCTTACATTCCTCCTGCTATTCAATTATAATCTTTTCACCGATTCCACCCGCATCGGAATTAATAGAAGAGAACGCTGCCTGAATAATATCTCCGATTTCCTCACGGAAAATAAGTACTAATCCGATTATGATGACCAGTATTAAAATAACCTCAATCACTCCTACCGCATCTAATTCCTCATGTGTTAATTGACTAAAAAATTTCTTTATCCTAATAATCATTTTCTGTTTCCCGCCGTAGCTGTGGCAGTTCTCCTTTCTGAATATGATCTCTATATCTGAAATGCCATAAATGCCGGTATCATTATAATTAGAAATACGATAAGCAACAGGAACATCATGGGGGCCAAGAGCTTTGTCCCAGCCTCTTCACCGAGTCTCTTTGCCATCTCCTTACGGTCCTCAAAGGCCTCCAAGGCCTCCTGTCTCAGTAGCTCGGTAAAGCCTCTGTTCCCTTTCTTACGACTTTGCGAAATTAAGGAGCTGAACTTTATGTATGGAATTAATCCAATCCTTCTGCCGTATTGCTCATAAGCATTATTCTCTGAGACACCGAGCTTTAGCTCGTTAACAGTGATTAGCATCTCTTCATAGGCATAATGCAGCGTGGTACTTCCCTGGTGCCGCTTTGTCTGATAATCCTCTGCCACCTTACACCAGGCTTGTCTAACAGCCATTCCGGCATTGACTAGCAGCGTAAACTTATTAATAATCTCCGGATAATCCATCAGTAGCTGCTCTCTGCGATGCTTCATCTGTTGTTTTAGCTCCAAGTCCTTGGCATACCACATAGCAATTGCAATTAGAATTCCAAAAAGCAATAAATTCAATCCACCGGATTCCTTCTCTTCCCTCCAGCTAAGGGTAAATTGATCAAGCTTCTCCGGTAATGTCAATTCCTTCTCTTTCCGGCTTCTATCCTGCTCTGAGAGAAGCTCTTGTGTAAGCCTCTTATCCAGTAGTTCTTCTTCACTGAATACCTTTGGCATTATCATAAAGGATAAGCAAAGAGAGGTCTTTTGCTCCTCATAGCTGAGTACGGCGGTCACGGTTGTCTTAACCGCTTTTTGCAGCTCCTCGTTTTTAACCGAACCGTCCACTGCGATCAGGTTGGCATCCTCCGGTTTCCATTCCACTGCGATCCCTGTATTCGGTATGGAATCACAGAAGGACAGATTCTCATAGATTGCATCGGCATTTTCATTCCCACCAAGGACATGGTTCGATAGATACTCCTTTCCTTCCTCAAAAAGCTGCCCTACCTCCTCCATAGTATAGCTGCGTTCATTCACCTCCAAGGTAATACTCCGTGTGAAGGTACTGTCTGTCTCTGATGATGAGTTACCGGAGGCTTGTACAGTAACATCAAGCTTCGTCTCCTTGCTTCCTTCTCCTTGTTCCGGCCGTTCGATGTACCTCCCACCGCGAAGCTGTTTTTCATCCATTGAACTAATCTGACCTAAGATGGACAGCAGGCTAAAAAGTGAGATTACCACAATTATTAATGCAATCTTATCGTATATATAAAATCTTTGGAGAATTTCCGGTTTGGAGGTAATCTTTAATGCCTTAATTGAATCTGTAATCTCAGTCTTAGGCTGCAAATGCTTATGTACACCAGCGACCGATAGGATAAGTTCTGCCATAGGAAACAGGAAATACAGCTTATGCTCCTTCTTATCCGGCTTCTCCTGCCATACCCAGGGTCTTCTTATGGAGGCCAGATAAAGCCCTGCAAGAATCAGAAGTATTATGATATTAACGACAATCAAAACTCCACCTCCTAGACCTCAATAGCAATAATCCGCTCAATCACCAGATAGGCACCCATATAAAATAGCAGCAGTAACGACATAACAATAATACCGAAGGAACTATGATATAATGGATTTAAGAATCCCGGTGAAGACATGGACAGATAGATCAGAATTAATACAGGTATTCCTTTCATGATATTCGCTTCCATTCGCTTTGCTGTGATAAGAGTGATGATTTCCCGTTTAACCTCGATCTTATCACTGATGACATTCCCTGTGAGCTTGATGACACTGATTAAATCTCCGCCGGTACGCTTGGCCGTACTAAAAACCTCCGAAAAGCTAAGGATATCCTCTACCTGACTCCTTGATGCAAAGTCCTCCAGAACCTTTTCCACGGTTACATTCATCCTAATCTGGTTAATCATATAGGAAAGCTCCTGCATTATCATGGCGTCTTCCGGATAGATATTTCGTAAATCCTTACGGGCTTCCTCTATGGCGTTTTCAGCAGAATAACCGGCTTCCAATGCAGCCGATATCGCCAGAATTCCATCTCGGAACTCCAGGTTAAGCCTCCATTTTCTATCCTTTATAAGGCTTCTCTTCTTCCCCTTCATATAAAGACAAATCAGAGGCGTCAGTAAGAGAATTCCGATCAGATGCTTATAAAAGAGATAACCAATCAGAGTGATGATCAAGAATCCCTGAAACAGATACTTTAGCTTCTCCCTTCCTGTAAAATGATAGCTGTTATACTCTATCGTCTTTATCTCCTCCTTTCGTGCCCCTAATATGGACCAAATTGGCTCTGATTAAGGAAGCTTTATGTAGCGGGGAATAATCCAGCTCTCTTTAGCTTGTCCAGCCTTCGCAGCTCATTCTTCCTAACCAGACTGCCGATGACTCTCCCTTCTTCCTCCCCTGCCTCTTCATATTCATAGATTGGATTTAGAAGAATCTCACCATTCTCGCAATCCAGTACCTCACACACCCCAAGGAGCCTTCTGGAACGGTCTCTTAACCTGCCAAGATGAACAATAATGTCAATAGCGGATGCGATTTGCTTACGTACGGCGAGTAGCGGTATCTCTGCACCGAGTAATACCAGCGTCTCCAGGCGGCTGAGCATATCGGCAGGAGAATTGGCGTGTCCTGTGGAAAGAGATCCATCATGTCCTGTATTCAGTGCCTGGAGCATGTCGATGGCTGCAGCATCCCTAACTTCACCGACAATAATTCGGTCAGGACGCATTCGTAAAGAGGTTTTTATCAGATCACGGATTGTAATCTCATTACTACCCTCGGAATTAGCGTTTCGTACCTCCAGCCGGACAAGATTTGGTACATTGCGGATCTGAAGCTCCGCAGAATCTTCTATTGTAATAATTCTTTCGGTAGGGGGGATGTAATTGGACAGGACATTAAGAAATGTGGTTTTACCGGAACCGGTTCCTCCACTGATGAAGATATTGTATCCTGCGACGACTAACTGCCTTAGAAAAACAGCCACCTCCTCTGAGAGGGAGCCCAGTTCAAGCAGTCGTTCCATCGTAATGGGCTGGTTCGGAAACTTTCTTATGGTGATGATCGGCCCCTCTATGGCGACCGGCGATAAGACAACATTGACGCGGGAGCCATCGGGCAACCGGGAGTCAACGATAGGGGATGCCTCATTAATGATCCGGTTCGAATGAGATACCATCTGCTGTACGACATCCTCCAGCTTTTGCGAAGAGTCAAAGTGCAAGTCACAGGCTGATATCCTGCCGTTTTGCTCAATGAATATTTGCTTCGGTCCATTTACCATAATCTCTGTTACTGAGCTATCCTCGATCAATTCCTGCAAAACATCATACCTTCGGATGGAATTGAAGATATCCTTTCGAAGCCTCAGCTTCTCTGTAATGCCGATATATTTCTCTTTACCAAATTCCATGAGTATTCGGTCAATGGTCTCATATAGCTCTTCGTCACCGACCTCTCGGCATAGGTCAATCTCCTTAAGTACTCTTTGACGAAGTAACTCCTTATATTGCTTCATAGATAACCTCCGTCATTCGCCTTTCAGGCATTCCTGCGCCTGCTGCCATATCGAACTGCTACAAAGCTCCTGTAAACTATGATAGGCTACCTCCCCGCCCCATTCCAGGGCGCGGTATATACTTCTAAACTTTTGCTGCTGGAGGTCAATTCCTACGCAGTCCATCTGTCTCTCCCACTCCCGGTATACCTCATTTTCATAGGAGCTCTGTCCCTTAATTATGACTACCCGGTCACTGAGCTTAAGTAACTCAATTCCGGCTTCGTAATAGAAGCTGAGATAGAATATTACACTATGATAGTCCGTATTAGTGCGAAGCATTGTAATCCATCGATGAATATCTTCTTTGTTCAGGGAGAGCAGGTCAAAGCCATGGGAGGCTCCTGCCAGAAAGGCCAGATTATTGCTGTAGTTCAACAATTCCTTCAGCTTTGAGAGAAGATTAGAATTTTCCTTCAGATAGTAGATGAATTCTGACAGGCCCTGATGTGCCTGATCGATAAAATCCAGTTGTTTCATAGAGAATAGCTCCAACGGTAATAAAAGAACCTTCCTCTGTCTGGCAAGCTGAAAGCCCATGGACCATGCAAAGCTTGCATCCTGCCCATTGGGAACCGGCGAAAACACGGTTATAATATTCATCCGATTTGGATTATCAATGGCCGTTTTCTCGTCCTGCTTTCGAAAATAATCCGTTAGTACCTGTTCCATAATCCGTTCCACAGATTGATATCGGAAGATACCGGTTCGTTCCGGGCAATCCTCCTGAGATTCCTCTGTAAGAAGATAACAGCTTTGCACCTTATCCGCAGGTAGCGTCTCAATCATCTCCATGGATCCGGCCAGTAATATCTCAAGGCTATGGTCCTGAAGATAGGCCTCCAGCTTCTCCTTCTTTGTAAATGCAGTGATATTCCACTCAAACTCCTGCTTATTTTGAAAATACTCCATAAAACGGGCAGCATAGATTGAATCGGAATCACAGAGTGCTATGGTTTTTCTCACTTGATTAGAATCCTCCAAAAAGAATAATATTATGATACGCTTTCACAATGGATTTAAATTACCTGAAGCAGGATAGAAGCTCTTATTAAGGAGCTGAAGTAATGCGTTAATTGTAATACTAACTTCCAGCGTTTCTGAATCCAGCATAAATGCAGGACTAAACGCCACTTTTTTGCTTAACATTTTATCATTAATCATCTATAATAAGGCAAAAGCCATTATAAATTTCAA
>JAEZKL010000081.1 GCA_023415475.1 Bacillota bacterium
CCCTTTGTTCCTTCCGATAAAGCGGATCGGGAGAAGCGTTGCCAAGATATTATTAATATTCAGGCTCTCGGTCTGAAGACAAGGCTGGCTCATATTAACGGAAGCTGTGCGGTGGTTGGAATCTCAGGCGGACTGGATTCTACCCTGGCACTGTTAGTTACAGATAAGGCCTTTGAGTTATTAGGTTTTGATAAAAAGGGAATCATTGCGGTTACGATGCCCTGTTTCGGGACGACAGATCGAACCTATCAGAACGCCGTAGATTTGGCGAAGTGCCTCGGAGTTACCTTTATGGAGGTGCCGATTCGAGACGCTGTAGAATTGCATTTTAAGGATATCGGACACGATAAGAACCAGCATGACCTGACCTATGAGAATAGTCAGGCAAGAGAGCGTACTCAGGTGCTGATGGATATCGCGGGTAAATATAACGGCTTTGTTGTTGGTACCGGAGATATGTCCGAGCTGGCACTTGGTTGGGCTACCTATAATGGAGATCATATGTCCATGTATGGTGTGAATGCCTCGGTGCCGAAGACTCTAGTCAGATATCTGGTGGAATATTTTGCGGATACTGCAGGGGATGAAAAGTTAGGCGATGTATTGAGGGATATCTTAGATACCCCGGTAAGCCCTGAGCTTCTTCCTCCAAAGGATGGTGAGATATCCCAGAAGACAGAGGATATCGTAGGACCTTATGAGCTTCATGACTTTTTCCTATACTATATTTTAAGGTTTGGTTTTGAGCCTTCCAAGGTTTATCGGTTAGCAAAAATTGCATTTGCGAATCGTTATGAGGATAAAGTAATATTAAAATGGTTAAAGGTGTTTTACCGAAGATTCTTCACTCAGCAATTCAAACGATCCTGTCTGCCAGATGGGCCAAAGGTAGGAAGTGTTTCCGTTTCGCCGAGAGGTGATTTGCGAATGCCGAGTGATGCATCATCAGCACTATGGATGAAAGAGCTGGACCAGTTATAATTCATGGCAATAGAAAGTTCACGAAGTGTGCTTTCTATCGTTTACTTTACGAAACTCGTAGATTTAGGAGGAAGAATAATGGCACTAAAGATTATTACAGATTCAGCTTCAGATATATCAAGAGAGGTGATTGACCGTTTTCATCTCCATGTAATCCCTACCCCGGTGGTTATTGATGAAAAAGATTATTTTGACGGCGAGACTATCATGCCCGAAGAATTCTACGATATCCTACGGAGTGGGAAGGATATAAAGACCTACCACATCAACGCCCAGATGTTTTACGATAACTTTGAACCTTATGCAAAGAATGGGGACGAAGTGATTTATATCTGCTTTTCCACCGGTATTGCAGGAACCTTCAATGCAGCAAATATCGCAAAGGCAGAGCTCTTAGAGCAGTATCCCGATTTTGAGCTTACTATCATTGATTCCAAGTGCGCCTCATTAGGGTTTGGTATCGCTACCTATTATGCTCTTTTGATGCAGAAGAATGGTGCGACGAAGCAGGAGATCATCGATGGGATCGAATGGCATTGTGAGCATGCGGAACAGGTATTTACCGTTAGTACCTTGGAGTATCTGTTAAAGGGTGGAAGACTCAGTCGAACCTCAGCGATTGCAGGAGGACTACTGGATATCAAGCCAATCATTCATGTGAATGATATTGGTGCATTGGAATCGATTGAGAAGGTACGAGGAAGGCAGAAATCCTTAAAGAGGCTGATTGAAATCGTTGCTGAACGTGGTGTTGATCTGGCTGATCAAGTCATAGGAGTGGTTCATGGTGATGATGCCGCGACGATGAAGGCTGTAGAGGAGCAGCTTACGAATACATACGGCTGTAAGAAATTTATAGATAATTATGTAGGCTGTGCCATCGGAGCACATACGGGACCGGGAATCATCGGAATAATTTTTCAAAACGAAGTTTCCCCTTATAAAAAATATTTGTAACAGTTCAGCGATGCAAATTATTTAGTGGACTGACACCATATGTCCAAATAGTATGAGATACTTATCTAAAAATAAAAGAATGCTGTAAAGCCGTTACGGAGGTAGTAAGCTTTACAGCATCCTTGTTATTCTTCTACTTGTGCTTTCTCAAGTGCAAGCTTAATGGCTTCAATCAGAAGCTGCTGAGTGTATTTGCTGTCCTCCAGGAGCTCAAGCCGGTCGATGGGAACATCGTTATACAGCTGGGTTGCAATTGCTTCCAGAGAGGGTTCTACCAGTGGAAACATAGTAGTGATTGCTTCATCAATATTCTTGATGCTCACTTTGTTAATGTGATTCTTATCAACCACGACCTCCAGGTTGAGAGCGGTATCATTCAGGCTGATAGAGGAGGTATATACACCTGCTGTGTACATATCGGTTTCTGCAGAAGCTGCTTCATCATCCTTGTTTGGTCTGAACATGAATATGAGAAGTAGAATCAAAAGAATTCCTAATGCTGCAAAAATCACTGTATATATGATTTCTTTTAATTGGATAACGACTATTTTAGTCTTTGCCATTTCTAACCTCCGAGCATGATTTGCTTCATGTCTTATTCTTAATATATATTATTAAACTCGTTTCTGTTTTATGCAGATATATTTTATTGATGGGGGGATATTTTATGTCCTTGCAATTGATTCTTGGAAGTGCCGGTTCTGGTAAATCCTATCAGTTATATCGTGAAGTAATCGAACAATCGAAGAGGAACCCGGAGACCAATTACCTGGTGCTTGTTCCGGAGCAGTTTACCCTGCAGACACAAAAGGATATCGTTACAATGCACCCGGAGCATGGGGTCATGAATGTGGATATCCTTAGCTTTCTGCGCTTTGCCTACCGAATCTTTGATGAGATCGGGGGGTATGACTCTCCGGTACTCGAGGATACGGGAAAGAGTATGGTGCTTCGTAAGGTGGTTGCCCAGAAGCGAAAGGATTTAATTCTATTCGGATCCAATGTTAGAAAGCCAGGCTTTATCGGTGAGCTTAAATCAGTGCTGTCTGAGCTGTATCAGTATAATGTCCAGACTGATGACTTTGAAAAGATGTTCGAAATCTCAAGGAAGAAGCCGGTGCTTCAGGCGAAGCTTAAGGACCTCTTAACGATATACGAAGGCTTTCAGGATTTTATGAAAGAACGCTATATTACTGCGGAGGAATTATTGGTTGTATTAAATGACGCAATTGATCATTCGGAATGGATTAGGGGAACAGTAATCTGCCTCGACGGCTTTACCGGCTTTACTCCCTGCCAATATCAGATACTCCGTAAAATGCTCCGATACGCGAAGAAGGTTGTGATTACTGTAACAATCGACCCATCGGAAGAGCTTGGGGGGGCGATAGAGGAGCATCAGCTATTTGGCTTAAGTAAGAAAACGATTCAAAAGCTGCAGCAATTAGCGCAGGAGGAACAGGTAGTCACCCTGGAGCCGGTCTATGCGGAACGAAGAAGTGGGATGGGCGTACCCTATCGTTTTCTTGAGTCTGAGGGCTTGGCTTCTCTTGAACACAATCTGTTTCGCTTTCCGTATCAGCCCTTCCAGAAGGAGCAGGAGGATATCGAGATCCATACGGCCAAGGATATGAAGGCAGAGGTTGATTTTATTGCAAGAGAAATTAAGCGACTGGTTCGGGAGAAGGGCTATCGTTACCATGATATTGCGGTGGTATCAGGTAATGTAGAGGAATATGGTAGAATTGCAAAGCGCAGCTTTGCACAGGAAGGTATTCCCTGCTTTGTTGACTATAAGAAGGATATTCTGAATAATCCCTTCGTAGAGCTTCTTCGTTCTGCGGTCACCATCGTGGGTGAGGATTTTAGCTATGAAGGAGTATTTCGTTTTCTGCGATCCGGACTTACCGATATCGGCGAGGAAGATATTGACCGTTTGGAGAATTATATACTGGCAACGGGAATTCGTGGAATTAGAAGGTGGAGTGAACCCTTTACGAGAACCTATAAAAGCAAAGAGCCTCTGGATTTGGAGCGGATTAACCGGTCAAGAGCCGATTTGATTGATATGGTCGGACCGCTTTATGAGGTGCTAAAGGATAAGGATAAGACACTCCGGGATTATACAACAGCTCTTTATGAGCTTGGGGTACGTCTTAGGGTGGAACAGAAATTAGATCATTATCGCAAGCAATTTGCAGAAGAGAATCAGCACTTGATTGCAAAGGAATTTGAGCAGGTCTACCAGATCATTATGGAACTTTATGACCAGATGGTTCTCTTACTCGGTATGGAGAAGTGCAGCCTAAAAGAATTCGGTGAGATTCTTGATACCGGCTTTGTAGAGGTGAAGGTGGGGTTGATTCCTCCCGGTGTTGATGAGGTTGTTGTCGGAGATACGGAGCGAACCAGGTTAAAGGATATTAAAGCCTTGTTTTTTGCAGGGGTAAATGAAGGAATTATCCCCAAGGCAATCAGCACCGGTGGAATTTTCTCCGATATTGAACGAGAGCTGTTGATAAATAACGAGATTGAATTGGCTCCGACCAAACGTCAGCAGGCATTTACGGAGCAATTCTATATCTATCTGAATATGACAAAGCCGAAGAACAAGCTATATATCACTTATCATAAGGTTAATGAGGAAGGAAAGTCTGTTAATCCCTCCTTCCTGATTGGTAAGCTAAAGCAGCTCTTCCCCAGACTGTCGGTTATTGATGAGGACGAATATAAGGAGGATGCCGAACATGTCCTGAAGGACGACGGATTATCTTACCTCGCCCAGGGACTTCGCGGATATCATCAGAACGATACAACAGAGCTTTGGAAGGAATTGTTCCTTTACTATCGTTCCAGGGAGGAGAAGGACCGTATTCTTCAAAAGCTCCTGCAGGGGGCTTTCTATATTAATAACGAGAACGGTATTTCTAAGGAAGCTGCAGGACTACTCTATGGTATGGAGCTTAAAGGAAGTGTTACCAGGTTGGAGCGATATGCCGGCTGTGCCTTCGCGCATTTTATGAATTACGGCTTATCCTTGGAGGAACGCAGGGAATACAAGCTGGCGATACCGGACATCGGAAATATCTTTCATAATGCAATCGATAACTTCTCCAAGCGTCTGGATGGTGCTGAATATAATTGGCATACCATTCCTGATGAGGTTCGCGAGGAGTGGGCATCCCAGAGTGTTCAAAAGGCAGTGGAGGATTATGAGAATTCTATCCTTAGAAGCAATAAACGAAACGAATATCTGATTACCAGAATGGAACGAATTACAATACGAACCCTGTGGGCAGTGTGTAATCAGATTAAGCAGGGAGCCTTTGAGCCGGCAGGGTATGAGATGCCTTTTTATCATGTTCCGGATACGGCGCTGACCTTAACAGGAAGAATTGACCGACTTGATTTGTATGAGGATGAGGATAAGGTATATGTTCGTGTAATTGATTATAAATCCGGCAATACCTTTTTCGATATCGGAAGCATCTATTATGGATTGCAGCAGCAGTTATCGGTATACTTAAGTGCTGCGATGGAGTATCTGGCTAAGAGATATCCGGATAAGGAGATTGTCCCTTCCGGTATCTTCTATTATCACATTGACGATCCGATTGTCGCTAAGTCGGAGCAGGTAGAAGAGGATATCTATCGTAGTCTTCGGATGAATGGATTAGTTAATGGCGACAGCAAGGTAGTCGCGTTGATGGATACTAAGCTGGAAGGGCCGGATAACACGCTGAGACCCAGTGCTAAGTCTGAAATAATTCCGATCGAGACGAATAAAGAGGGTGGACTGGCAAAACGGTCTCAGGCAGCAAGCAAACAGCAGATTAAGGCTTTGGTGAATTATGTGAATCATAAGCTGGTAGAGGATAGTAGACAGATTCTGTCCGGAGATACGAGGTTGAACCCCTATCGGGCGGATAAACAGACTGCCTGTGCTTATTGCGAGTATCGTTCAGCCTGCGGCTTTGACCAAAGACTGCCCGGACATGCATATCGCAATCTAGCGAAGAAATCCACCGATGAGATCAAGGCAGAAATCTTTGGAGTTTGATCTCGATCTATTTTGTACAAATTGACGTATATTGCTTTTGATTGAGGCTTTTGATACTAATTTATTTTAAACTTTTTAATGAATAATTCATACGGGAAGAAGCTGCATCAGCTAAAGCAAATATGCTTAGTTGATAATAAAGATAAGGGGAGAGAAGAATGGGTTGGACAAAAGCGCAACAGAAGGTTATTGATACGAGAAATAAGAATTTATTAGTTTCGGCAGCAGCAGGCTCCGGTAAGACTGCTGTATTAGTTGAGCGTATTATTTCTATGATTTCTGAAGGCGAGAAGCCAATCGATATTGATCATCTCTTAGTGGTTACCTTTACGAATGCCGCAGCGGCAGAGATGAGGGAACGTATCGGTAAAGCGATTGATAAAAAGCTTCAGGAGAGCCCGGATAATCGTCATCTTCAACGACAGATATCCTTGCTGCAAAGTGCCCAGATAACAACGATACATAGCTTTTGTCTGAATGTAATCCGTAATTATTTTCATCGGATTGATCTTGACCCATCCTTCAAAATCGCAGAGGAATCGGAGATTACGTTGTTGAAATCCGATGTAATCTCCGATATTCTGGAACGTTGGTATGAGGAGGGAAGGGAGGAGTTCCATGATTTTGTGGAAAGCTATTCCTATTCCAAATCCGATCTACCGATCGAGAACTTGATTCTTCAGCTATTCAATTTCTCTATGAGTGATCCCTGGCCTAAGGCCTGGATTGCAAGGATGCGTCGCAGATTTGAGATCAGCTCATTGCAGGAGCTGAATGAGACCTCCTGGATGTATGAGATATTAGACTATGTAAAGGAAGTGCTTGGAGATCTGCTTAAGAAGAACAGCCAAGCAATTGATATTTGCAATGAAGCCGGAGGTCCCACAGTATATGAGGCTGCATTGCTTTCTGATCGGAGCATTCTGGAATCCCTCAAGCAAGCTAAGACCTACGAGGAATACGCGAAGCTATTTCCCGGGATTACGTATGACCGCCTGTCAAATAAGAAGGAGGAGGGGGTACAGCCCTGGAAAAAGGATCGGGTAAAGGAACTCCGCGAAGAGGTCAAAAAGGGTATCAAAGACTTGACCGGACAATATTTCTTCCAATCACCGGAAGAGATGCTTGCGGATCATCAGGCAGTAGGCAGGGTAATGCAGGTGCTTTTTGATCTAACCATAGAATTCATGGAGGAGTTTGCAAAGAAAAAGGAAGAGAAGAACCTGATTGATTTTAACGACCTGGAGCATTTTGCCTTGAAAATACTCGTAGAAGAAAAGACAGATGATAGCGGTGGATGGACGCCTACACAAGCTGCTCTGGAATTAAGCGAGCTGTTCGAAGAAATTCTGATCGATGAATATCAAGATAGTAATATGGTTCAAGAGACAATCCTTCGAAGCATCTCTCGTGAAGACCTGGGAAGACCGAATCGATTTATGGTTGGTGATGTAAAGCAAAGTATTTATAAATTCCGTCTGGCGATGCCGGAGATTTTCATGGAGAAGTATGTAAGCTATTCCTGTGAGGAGCTTAGCACAGAGGGTAATACGAATTATTACCAGCGAATTGACCTGGACAGGAATTTCCGCAGCAGGGATACAGTACTGCAATATGTGAATATGATCTTCGAGCAGATCATGCAAGACTGTATTGGCGGTATTACATATGACGAAGCGGCAGCTCTTAAATATGGAGAGCTTTACGAGGAGTTATTACCGGAGGATATTCGGTCAAGGATTGCCACAGAGGTAGATTTATTACTCGTAACGGATGAAGATAATGAGGAAGGGAAGCAGGAGGATATGTCCTTTGGTGGAAAGGACGCCTTCAAAGGGACGGAGAAAGAGGAGGATAAGGATATCGCATCCTCAGATTTAGGCGGTGACAATGAAGAAGAGGCTGTCTATACCAAGAAGGAACTGGAAGCAAGAGCAATCGCTAATAAGATTAGGGAGTTGACGAAGCCTGACAGTGGAATGCTGGTATTTGACCAGAAGGCGAAGAAGCATCGACCCGCAGAGCTAAGAGATATCGTCATTCTGCTTCGTAGCATGACAGGATGGTCTGAGGTGTTTGTAAACACTCTGATGCAGGAAGGAATCCCCGCTTATGCTGATACCGGAACCGGTTATTTTCAGACATTGGAGATTATGACGATACTGAATATGCTCCGTATTATCGATAACCCAAGGCAGGATATTCCTTTGGTCGGTGTGCTATATTCTCCCATGGTAGGTTTAACTTCAACGGAGCTTGCGTTAATTCGTGCATCCGATCGTAATGTCAGTATGTATTCCGGGTTGCTTGCCTTCGCTACTGCGCAGTCTTCGGAGGATCAGCAAAGTATAGAGAAGGATAAAAATAGTGATAACTTAATGGCAGAGCTGAGATTAAAGGTAGTGAATTTCCTACAGGAATTGGAGTATTACCGTTCTCTGGTTAATCATAAGCCGATCCACGAGGTAATCCAAATGGTACTGGATAAGACCGGGTACTACTATTATGCCAGTGCAATGCCGGGTGGTGAGCAGAGAAAGGCTAATATTGATATGCTCCTTGCTCAGGCGGTACGTTTTGAAAAGGGCAGCTATAGCGGGCTATTCCATTTTGTCCGGTATATAGAGAAGCTTCATAAATATGAAGTGGATTATGGAGAGGCTGCCACCTCCGGGGAGCAGGATAACACGGTTCGAATTATGAGTATTCATAAGAGCAAGGGCTTGGAGTTCCCAATCGTTGTCGTGGCCGGGATGAGTAAGCAGTTTAATACCCAGGATCTTCGCAGCAGCATCGTACTCCATAGTGAGTTAGGTGTCGGTCCAGAGTTCATTGACAGTAAGAACAGAACCAAGGTACCTACTTTACTAAAGAAGGCAATTCAGAAGAAGGTGCAGGTGGAAAACCTCGGTGAAGAGCTTCGTGTATTATACGTTGCCATGACCAGAGCGAAGGAGAAGCTAATCCTAACCGGGTACCTGAAATCAAAGGAGTATATCAGGGGGAAGGAATTCTCCTTCTATGAACTTCTGTCCGCTAAGAGCTATCTGGACTTCGTACTTCCGGCTATGGTAAACCGTATGGGAGGGGCTCCGGATTTGGAGGAGGCTTCCTTTGTATGGAAGTATGAGAACATGTCGATCTCCGTTCTTGCGAAGAAGGATATATTGCTGGAGGAAGTCACGAAGCAGCTCTTCTTACAGAAGGATCTGCAGGAATTAGATGCGATAGATCCGGATAAAACCTATCATCTTGAGTTAAAGGAAGAAATTAAATCCAGGTTTAATTGTGTATATTCCTACCGGAAAGATGCTGAATTAAAGGTGAAGATGACGGTATCGGAATTAAAGAAGCTTGGACAATTCCAGGATGAAGAGCAAAGTGTCAACTTATATGGCTCTAAGCCGACAAGAGAGCTACTGAGTGTATCGGAGCCGGAAATCGATGCTACGGTACCAGCATTTCTTCGTCAGCAGGAGGCAGCGATTTCCGGAACAGATCGAGGCACTCTATACCACAAGGTATTGGAACTGATTAATCTGCAGCGAGTACATTGCAGGGAAGATCTAATCAAGGAATTGAAGCTTCTAACTCATGCAAATAGGCTAAACAGTAAGGATGTAGAAAAGTTAAAACAAGATTATATTTTGAGCTTTATTTCAAGCAACATAGCAAATCGAATGAGAGAAGCAGAGAAAAAGAACATGCTTTACAAGGAAAAGCAGTTTGTTATGGGTATCAAGGCATCTGAGGTGCTTGAGGCTATCGATAGCGAGGAGCTCATCTTAATCCAGGGCATTATTGACGTCTTTTTTGAGGAGAATGGGGAACTGGTACTTCTTGATTATAAATCGGATATCGTTTCGGATGAGATGCAGCTGGTTCATCGATACAAGGTACAGCTAAAATACTATAAGAGAGCCTTGGAGCAGATGTTAAATAAGAAAGTGAAAGAAATGACAATCTATTCGCTCCCTCTTGGCAAGGAAATTCGAATAGATGAATAGAAGTTGGTTACACTCTAGTCAGTAAATTATTATGACAGAAAGGGTGACTAATATGAGTAAGAAAAAGGAAGAGATAGATTTAAATAATATTAAGCCGGAGGAAAAGCTAAAGTATGAAATTGCCGAAGAGCTGGGTTATCTGGATAAGGTAGTGGCAACCGGTTGGAAGTCTCTGACAGCAAAGGAGTCAGGAAGAATTGGCGGACTTATTACAAAACGTAAGAATGAGTTGAAAAGTGAACAGAATAAGTAATTAGTAAATGAGTAACGAAGAGGATAGAGAGGATAGCGGATGAATAAACCAAAGATGATTATGTTTGATTATGGACAGACGTTGATTTCAGAAGGAGTCTTTAACGGAGAGGCAGGAACAAAGGCTGTATTAAAGCATGCAATCAGGAATCCTCATCAAATATCTGCGAGGGATTTGCAGGAATTTGCAAAAACACTAAACAGAGAGATCGGAAGATATGATCCGGATGTAAGAAAGGCGACGCATATTGAAGTTCATAATCACATATTTCAAAAATATCTATATGAGTATTATGATATCGAGATTGGTTTGTCACCTGAGGAGATGGAGAAGGTATTCTGGGATAATGCTGCTGAGGGGACGCTGACGAAGAATATTGAGAGGCTTCTACTGTATCTAAAGGAGCAAAAGATCAGAACCGCTGTTATCAGCAATATATCCTTTAGCGGAAAAGCATTGGAGGAAAGGATTAATACATTGCTTCCGGAGAATGAATTTGAATTCATTCTAGCTACCAGCGAATATGTATTCCGAAAACCCCATAACCGAATCTTTGAGCTGGCATTAAGAAAAGCAAAGCTTAAACCGAATGAGGTCTGGTATTGCGGTGACAATGCTTATTACGATGTGGAAGGTGCCCTGAATATGGGAATTTTTCCGGTATGGTATAGAGGAGCACTTCAGGAGCATAATAAGCAAGTCCCTGGAGAGGGTTGCCTTACAATTAGCGATTGGGAAGAATTAATGGATTATATTAATTAGGTATAAATGATTAATAAGGCTGCTATAATTGGAATACTCCTTGGCAGAAGTATCCGATTATAACAGCCTATTACTTAGCACTTTACTAATTTATTAAAACCTCATTACAACGCATTGGTACCTTAGCTTCTGAGATCAATATGATTCAACTTAAGGTTGTCCACTCCGAGGAAGCCCTTGATTGCTACGCAAATTCCGCCGAGAAGGATTGAGGTGTCTTGAAGGATGCTGGGTACAATACGGATATAACTGTTCATCCGGCTCGTTAAAGCGCCTTCAATCTTCTCTGTAATGTGAGGGAAGAATATGGTAAAGGAGCTATTGATAATCACGATATCCGGGTTATAAGCATTTAGAATATTATTTATACCGATGGACATATATTTTACGAAATCATCCATAATCTTATTGGCATCCGGATCTCCTGCTTCGTAGGCTACTCTAAATTGCTCGAAATTTGCCTCTTCGATGTTCTTCATCTTGGAATATTCGCGTAGTAGATTGCGCTCGGAGGCATATTGCTCAAAGCACCCCTTATTGCCACAGGGACATTGCCTGCCATCGATTTCAATGACAGTATGCCCGAATTCACCGGCTCTTCCGTTATATCCGGTGTAAAGCTGATGATTTACTATGATTCCAAGACCGATACCGGAATGAACACTGATATTAGCAATATTGGCATAATCATATTGGAAGGTCTTCTCACCGATAACGGAGAGATTAGCTTCATTTTCCAGATATACCGGCGTGTTGAAATGACTCTCAAGACCCTCTGCGATATTAATTCCTGATAGGTTATAATATGGAGCAAAGGATACCTGGTTATTGGCAATGACGCCATGAATACCAAGCGTGATACCTACCAGATCATAAGGAGTATCCTTTGGAAGCTTCATTGACTCGATTAATTCTATTAAAACATTGACGATACTAGATGAATTCTTCGGTGTCTTGATCTGCTTTAAGCTGCAGTCCTCCCCGATTAAGTCAGATACCAATGCAGATATGGTATCTACTCCGATATCGATACAGATTACAAAGCCCGCTTTCTTATGAAGACTAAGCAGGATCGGTTTTCTTCCTAAACTGGTATCATCACTGCCGATTTCTATAACAAGCTTTTTATTGATCAGCTCTTGTACAATTGCGGATATGGTTGCCTTCGTCAAGCCTAAATGCTTAGCGATTGCAGCTCTTGAGATTGCTGTATTATTAATAATCGTCTCTAAAACAAGATTCGTGTTAATGTCTCGTATGAGTTCTTTACTGCCTGTTACCATTACAGTCACCCTTCGTATAAAATTATAATTATAATGTTAACATATATTCTTTTTTTTGGAAAGAGAAATTATCAGATTTGTTTAGTTGTTTAACATTAAATTCTAATAAGTTGTATTCCTTCATGTTGGCGGAAACTTTATCCTCTCGTTATGGTACTTTGCAGATCATACTTGACATCGCTAATACAAGTTGATATAGTTATTTCAGACATTAGTTTATTCATCAAATCAATTGGTATAAATCTTAATATAAAAGGAGATAATGCTATGTTATACGTAGGTGTAGATTTAGGAACCTCTTCTGTAAAGCTCCTTCTCATGGATGAGGCAGGAGACATTAAGAGTATCGTAACAAGAGAATATCCACTGTATTTCCCGAAGCCCGGCTGGTCTGAGCAGAACCCGGAGGACTGGTACACCGCTCTGGTAGATGGTATAAAGGAACTTACAAAGGACCAGGACAAAGCTCAGATTGATGGCATCAGCTTTAGCGGACAGATGCACGGAATGGTTATCCTGGATGAGAACGATAAGGTAATCCGTCCGGCTATTCTGTGGAATGACGGACGTACACAGGCAGAATGTGACTACCTGAATAAGGAGATCGGAAGAGAGAAGATCTCCGGTTACACAGCGAATATGGCATTGACAGGCTTTACCGCCCCCAAGTTATTGTGGGTAAGAAAGCATGAGCCTGAGAATTTTGCTAAGATCAAAAAGGTTATGCTGCCGAAGGATTACATCGCTTATATGCTTTCCGGTATTCATTGTACCGATGTATCCGATGCTTCCGGTATGCTGCTGTTTGATGTTAAGAATAAGAGTTTGTCTAAGGAAATGCTTGATCTCTGTGGCTTAAAGGAAGAGCAGATGGCTAAAATTCATGAGTCCTATCAGGTGGTAGGAACCATGACAGAAAAAGCTGCGAAGGAGCTGGGGCTTTCCACGAACGTAAAAGTGATTGCAGGTGGCGGCGATCAGGCAGTTGCAGCAGTAGGAACCGGTACCGTAGGCGCAGGAAAATGTAATGTATCCTTAGGAACCTCCGGTGTTGTATTTATCTCAACGAAAGAATTTGCAGTCGATGATAATAATTCGCTTCATGCCTTTGCTCATGCAGACGGTAAATATCATTTCATGGGAGTTATGCTTTCAGCAGCAGCTTCTAATAAGTGGTGGATGGATGAGATCATCGGAACAAAGGAATATGGTAAGGAGCAGCAGGCGATTACGAAGCTTGGTGAGAACAATGTATACTTCCTGCCATATCTGATGGGTGAGAGAACTCCTCACAATAATCCCAATGCAAGAGGTACCTTTATCGGTATGACCATGGATACCACCCGCGCTGATATGACACAGGCTGTCCTTGAGGGTGTTGCATTTGCACTCCGTGATTCCTTTGAGATCGTAAAATCTCTGGGTGTTGATATTCAGCGTATTCGTATCAACGGCGGCGGTGCTAAGAGCCCGTTATGGTGTAAGATTATCGCAGATGTACTCAATGTTAAAGTTGATAAGATTAATTCAGAAGAAGGTCCCGCCTTTGGCGCAGCGATTCTTGCAGCTGTGGGCTGTGGTAAGTATGCTGATGTTGAGGAAGCTACAAGCAAGCTGATCAAGGTCATCGATACTACGGAACAGGATCCGAAGGAAGTTGAGCTTTACAATAAGAAGTATGAGGTATTCAAGGAGTTATATCCTACACTGAAGAACATCTATGATAAGATGGCTTAAGTTACAGTTGCAATTGTATAGAAAATGAGATAATGAGCTGTTATGGACTTCTCCGGTTATAGGGAGATCTGTAACAGCTTTTTATGATTTGCGTCTTCCGGTTTGGTTTCGGTCCGGATATGGGAGATTGTCATGTAAAATTACAAAGACATTGATTAGAATTATTTGATATGGTAAAATTACTTATCAGTATGAATATTGGATTGAAATACATATTTCTAAAGGAAGAATTACCGGATTACTTCTTGGAGCAAACTTCCTATTCTCTTATTTATAGCTAGAAACAATAAGAATTTTTTAAATTAGAAGTGGCAGCAGGGCTTAGTAAAAGATTATCAGCTTGCTGCCTATTCATGATTAGAAAGGAGCTGCAAACGATGCAGCCTTACAGTAGCTTTGCAGCAGTCTATGACCTTTTTATGGATAATGTGCCGTATGAGGAATGGGCTGATTATGTACAACGTTTATTAAAAAAGAATGATGTTGAAAAGGGCTTACTCCTTGAACTGGGTTGTGGTACCGGGAGTATGACTCGTCGAATGGCGGACCGTGGCTTTGATATGATTGGAATTGATTATTCTGAAGAGATGCTTGCCATCGCCAGAGAGAACAGTTCTGATGACTATAATATATTATATTTATGTCAGGATATGAGAGAGTTCGAGCTATATGGAACCGTGGCAGCTGTGGTCAGTGTCTGTGACAGCATGAATTATATCCTGTCAGAGGAGGAGCTGCTCAAGGTATTTAAGTTAGTTAATAACTATCTGGATCCGGGTGGTCTGTTTATCTTTGATTTGGATACCAGGTATGCATATGAAGAGGTTCTTGGAGACAATACTATAGCCGAGAACCGTGAAGAGGGTAGCTTTATCTGGGAGAATACTTATTATGAAGAAGAGATGTTAAAT
This sequence comes from Bacillota bacterium, assembly GCA_023415475.1. GTDB lineage: Bacteria > Bacillota > Clostridia > Lachnospirales > Lachnospiraceae > Mobilitalea. The sequence goes on from JAEZKL010000081.1 coordinate 14,952, forward strand.
GAGGTGAATTTGACTCTGTTTATCCCCGAAGAAGAGGAACTATACCGCAAGTATGAAGAGACCCATTACCGTAAAGCTTATTCTATGGATACGATTACACGGTTAATCGAGGAAGCCGGTATGGAGCTGGTGGCTATCTATGACATGCTAACCGAAAAGAAACCGACTAAGGATTGCGAGAGAGTTTATATCATTGCCAGAGAGAAACGGCAGGAGAACAAGATGTATCTATAATTGCATTTATATCGGAGCTTTCATCAATGAGTCGCCAAATAAGCAGGTTTTAGAAGGAGTAAATAATGACAGATTATATTATACGAGCTAGTGCAGCAGAGAATCAGATTCGTGCATTTGCTGCAACAACAAAAGAATTAGTAGAATATGCTAGAAGTATTCATGAGACAAGTCCGGTAGCGACAGCCGCCCTCGGAAGGCTTCTGACTGCCGGAGCGATGATGGGAAGCATGATGAAGGGAGAGGAGGATATTCTTACTCTTCAGATTAAGGGCAGCGGGCCCATCGGAGGAATTACCGTAACGGCCAATTCAAAGGGAACAGTGAAGGGCTATGCCTATAACCCAGAGGTTCTTCTTCATGCCAATGACAAGGGAAAGCTTGATGTAGGCGGAGCAATAGGTGCAGGCATTTTAAGTGTAATTAAAGATCTTGGATTGAAGGAGCCCTATACCGGACAGACCCATCTGGTATCCGGTGAGATTGCAGAGGATATCGCCTATTATTATGCGACCAGTGAGCAGGTGCCGTCTGTGGTAGCGCTGGGTGTGCTGATGAACAAGGATAACACCGTAAGGCAGGCAGGAGGCTTTATCATACAGCTAATGCCCTTTGCTGAGGATACTGTTATTGATCGCCTGGAGAAGAAGGTGAATGAAATTACAAGTATCACCTCACTTTTGGATCAAGAAATGTCTCCGGAGATGATTCTGGAGCACATACTTGGAGACTTCGGTCTGGAGCATATGGACAAGCTGCCGACAGCCTTTGAGTGTAACTGCACGAAGAAGAGAGTGGAAAAGGCAATTATCTCTATCGGACAGAAGGAAATTACGGAAATGATTGAAGAAGATAAACCAATAGAGGTGAACTGTCATTTCTGCAACACCCATTACCATTTTTCGGTAGAGGAGTTAAAGGACTTATTGCTCAGAAGCAGGAAGGAATAGGGCAGGGCAGGCATCAAGCTTGCTTAATCATATATTTGGCTGTTGATCGAATTATAATATACAAAAAGAGGATAAGGAACACCATTGTAAACGGATGAGAGATAGCATAAAATATTTCCTGTTTTATGGTATAGAAATACTCAATTCGCAGTCGGGCAAAGCTTGCTAAGCAAGCTTAAATTGTGTCAGAAAGCTGACACTTTTATACAATAGGGACGTACTTTAATTTGGAGGTATATTATGAAAGGTGCATTTTACACAGGAGAGTACCGGAATCTGTTTCAGAAATTCGGATACGATGAGAAAGAGATTGAACGAAGAGTAGAGTCAGCTTACCAGACTATTTTCTACGGACCTGAGGACGAGAGGTTCTATCATGAGGTCGGTGAAGATATGGCTTATTTTGAGGACACCGGTAATTTTGATGCCAGAACAGAAGGCATGTCCTACGCCATGATGATGTGTGTACAGAGAAACTGGAAGAAGGAATTTGATAAGCTCTGGAAGTTTACCAAAACATATATGTGGATGGATTATGGCTGGAACAAGGGCTACTTTGCCTGGTCAGTTCAACCGGACGGTACGAAGAATTCCGAAGGACCTGCTCCGGATGGGGAAGAATATTTTGCACTTGCATTATTCTTCGCCTCAAACCGATGGGGAGACGGCGAAGGAATTTATGAATATTCCAAGGAAGCAAGAGATATACTCCATGCCTGCGTGCATAAGGGAGAAGAAGGTTTTCCGGGAGATCCCATGTGGGAGCCCTCCAATAAGTTGATTAAGTTTATACCGAATTGTAATTTCACGGATCCGTCCTATCATCTGCCGCATTTTTATGAGCTTTTCGCATTGTGGGCAAATGAGGAGGACAGGGAGTTTTGGAAGGAAGCAGCAGCTGCGAGCAGAGAATATCTAAAGAGGGCTTGCCATCCGGTAACAGGTCTTGCACCGGAGTATGCACATTATGATGGAAGCCCTTTTATGAAGGGTCATAGAGAACGCTATTACAGTGATGCTTATCGTGTACCTGCCAATCTGGGGCTGGATTATGAATGGTTTGCGGCAGATGAATGGGAAAGTGAGTGTGCTGATAAGATTCAGACCTTCTTCTGTGAGACTGTGAAGGGTAGAAATGATATGGTATATGAGCTGGATGGAACCATTATCGAGGAGAAGGCACTGCATCCGGTGGCTATCATAGCGACCAATGCGGAAGCATCCTTAGCAAGTAAGGGAAGATATCAGAAGGAATGTGTGGACCTCTTCTGGAATACACCTCTTCGTAAGGGCGAACGCCGTTATTACGATAATTGCTTGTATCTGTTTGCTCTCCTGGCTTTAAGCGGGAATTATAGAATTTATCAATAGTAATCAAACCGAGTTTGGAAATTACCCTTCAGGGGTTTATTTCATAAGTTTTAGTGCGCTTTGCGCAATGAGGGAGTAGAGTGAAAGAAAAATCTTTCATAATAATTTATGATGGCGCTATGCGCCATAATGGAGGTTGAGTATGAATTACGGTTATTTTGATGAGAAAAAGAAGGAGTATGTCATTACAAGACCGGATACACCGGCACCCTGGGCAAACTATTTGGGGTCACCGGAGTATGGTGCAATCATCTCTAACAATGCAGGTGGTTACAGCTTCGTAAAAAGTGGTGCGAACGGAAGAATAAGCCGTTACATCTTCAATCAAGAGGATAAACCGGGGAGATATGTTTATCTGCGTGATGATGATACGATGGATTATTGGTCCGCTTCCTGGCAGCCCGTCGGCAAACCGCTATCTGAGTATTCCAGCGAGTGTCACCATGGTACCGCGTATACAACAATTAAGGCGCAGTATAAGGGGATTGAATCAGAGGTGTTATACTATGTCCCCTTGAACAAGACCTATGAGGTCTGGAAGGTTACCTTAAAGAATACAGGTGATAAGCCTCGTAATATTTCCGCTTTTGGTTTTGTGGAATTTACCAATGAGGGTAATTACGAGAACGATCAGGTGAATCTGCAGTACACACTATTCATCACGAAGACTTATTTTAAAGGGAACAAGATACTACAGACAATAAATGAAAATGTCCATAAGAATGAAGATGGGAAGAACGCTATCGTACGCTTTTTCGGCTTGGCCGGTGCAGAGGTTGCTTCCTATAACGGTGACAAATCGCATTTTATAGGCAGCTATCACAGCTTCCAAAATCCGATCGCAGTTGAGAAGGGAATGTGTGATAACGTACTGAATTACAACTCCAATGCCTGTGGTGCGCTACATACCAAGATGACACTGCAACCCGGTGAGAGTAAGGAGTTCGTATTCCTGCTCGGACAGAAGAATGATGAACAGTCGAAAGCGATTCTTGATAGCTATGCAGATCTGAAGGTAGTTACTACAGAGATGAACGAATTGATTAATTACTGGCATAGCAAGCTATTAAGTTTCCAAGTAAAGACTCCCGATGAGAACTTCAATGCTATGCTCAATACCTGGAATGCTTATCAATGCTTTATTACCTTTATCTGGTCCAGAGCCGCATCCTTTATCTATGCGGGACTTCGTAACGGCTATGGTTACCGTGACACCGTACAGGATATCCAGGGTATCATTCATTTGGATCCCGCTATGGCAAAAGAAAAGATTCGTTTCATGCTATCCGCACAAGTGGATAACGGGGGCGGACTTCCGTTGGTTAAATTCGATCACAATGCAGGACATGAGGATACGCCGGATGATGTCTCCTATGTGCAGGCAACCGGACACCCTGCTTATCGTGCAGATGATGCCTTATGGCTGTTCCCGACCGTATACAAATATATGGCTGAGACCGGTGATAAGAAGTTCCTTGACGAGGTTATTCCTTATGCCAACAAGGAGGAAGGCGATGTTTACGATCACTTGAAGCGTGCCATTAATTTCTCCATGGAGCGACTTAGCGTGCACAATATGCCTGCCGGTCTTCATGCGGACTGGAATGACTGTTTAAGACTTGGTAAGAAGGGTGAGTCTACCTTCGTTGCCTTCCAGCTATATTATGCCATGAATGTAATCCGTAATATTGCGGCTGACAGAAATGATCACGAATATATCGCATACCTGGATAAGGTGCAGAAGGATCTGAGTGAAACCCTGAATATCAATTGCTGGGAAGGAGACCGTTTCATCCGTGGCTTTAAGGAGGATGGTCAGGTAATCGGTTCCAAGAAGGATCCGGAGGCCAGCATGTGGGTGAATCCTCAGTCCTGGGCGGTAATCAGCGGACTTGCAACAAAGGAGCAGGCAGAGCTGGCGCTGGAAAGTGTTCATAGAGAATTAAATACTAAGTACGGTGTAAGAACCATGGCACCCTCCTATGTGGATCATGCCTTCGACGGAGCATTGGCAATTCTATTCAACCCCTCCACGAAGGAAAACGGAAGTATCTTCTCTCAGCCTCAGGGATGGATTATCCTTGCAGAGGCTCTGATGGGACATGGTAACCGTGCTTATGAATACTTCACCGAAAGCTGCCCGGCAACCCAGAATGATCATGCTGAGATTCGTGTCATCGAGCCTTATGCCCATGGACAGTTTACCGAAGCTACAGACAGTCCCTTCTTTGGCCGTTCCCATACCCATTGGTTAACAGGAACCGCTTCCACTGTTATGGTAGGCAGTGTAGAAGGTATCCTGGGTATGAGACCCGATCTGAACGGCCTTCTGATCGCACCCAGTATCCCGAGTGATTGGAAGGAATTCTCTATTGAGAAGAGCTTCCGCGGTAAGAAGGTGAATATCAAAGTCCAGAACCCGAACGGTGCCGAGAGCGGCTTTAAGGAGTTCTATGTAAATGGTGTGAAGCTGGAGAAGAACTACCTACCCGAGAGTATGATGAAGGAAACCAATGATATATTGTTAGTTATGTAAAGAAATAATTTTTATAAAGGGTGTCTGGGAGCAGAGTGCTTTTCTCTGCTGCCAGACACCCTTTATCGTGGTTAAGATTATAAAATTATATGGGTTTGATGTTTGTTATTGTAGGTATATTATGGTAAAATAAGAGGAGATATCATTAATATATCATTATGATTATTATTTATCTGCACTAATATGCAGATGTATTTATACTATATCAAGATAAATGCAATATGGAGAGTGTTATGAGTGACATTAATCATAAAGTGAACGAGATACTTATGAAAGCCAGATCCTTGACAGTGGACAATCCACAAAAGGCCTATGAAATGAGTAAAGAGGCTTATGCTCTGTCTGAATGTGATAATCTCAAGCTAGAGAAAGGTTATTCCTTATTAGGTATGTCCCTAGCCTGTAGAGCCAAATCAGATATCAGTTTGATGTTGGATCATTCTTATAAAGCTCTTGAGCTGTTTGAAGAACTGCAAGTACCGGATGGGCGAGTCAGAGCATTGAATTTGATTGGAATTGCTTGCTTTTACATCTCGGAATATGAACAAGCCCTTAGCTATCTCATAGAGGCACAGAGTATTTTAGAGGTCCATAAGGATAGCTATTTGTTAAGTTGTGTCTTTAACAATATAGCTGAAGTAATGCGAGACTTTATGAAATATGAAGAGTCACTGGAATACTATTTCCGTGCTCTCAAGCTTAGTTCAGAGTCAAATTCCAACCTTAATATTGCTTCTATATTGATGAATATCGGTGAAGTTTATCTTGTTCAGAATAAAAGTAATGAGGCGTTGGAGTATTTTAATCAAAGCTATAATATTCTGATTAATGAAACGGACAATATTCTACTTGCAGATATTGAAAATAAATTAGGCAAGTTATATTTTATTAAAGATAATCATACCGAGGCTGAAAGATATTTCTTTTCTGCACTAAATCGTTTGGTAAGAATCGATAATAAATATTATGAAATAGATGCCCTGTTAAATATTGCACAGTTAATGCGTGAAAAAGATAAGAATACTACATTATTTTATCTGGAAAGAGCGATGCAATGTGCTGAGAGCATAAATGCAAAGAAAAAACTCAGCAATGTATATAAAGCAATGTCTGAATATTTCGAAGGCATTTACGAGTATAAAGATGCGCTGATGTATTATAAAAGATATCATAATATTGAAAATGAAATATCGGTGTCAAACATAGGAAATAAGTTTGAAGCACTAAAATTAGAATTGGACCACTATCATGATAAACATAACTATTTAAAAACGCAAGTGATTAATACCAGACTAGAAATGGAGATAATCCGACAGAAGAGCGAACTGGAGAAGATTCAGAAATTAAACCAGCTTCTGGAGGAAAAAGCGTACCTGGACGAACTCACAGGAATTTCCAACCGAAGATATCTTAATAATCAGTTGCAGAGTATATGGGAGAATTCTGAAAAGAAGGATCAAGCAATCACGTTGTTTATGATTGATATTGACAACTTTAAGGTATTTAACGATTACTGGGGACATATCGAGGGGGACAAGTGTCTTAGAAAGGTTGCAGACTGTATTAGTAAAATACAAATATCACATAGTGATGTCTTTGGTAGATACGGAGGAGAAGAATTTTTATATTTTTCATTAAATAGAAGCTTAGAAGATGCCGAAGAGATAGGAAACATGATACGAACTGCCATTGAAAAAATGTCTCTGGGATATATGCAGAGCGGAATGCAGTGCACATTAACCATAAGCATAGGAGGAGTATGGGGCAAGCTATCTGAGTTTAACAATATTTATGAAATAATGCAAATCGCAGACCAGGAACTATATCATGCAAAAGCATCTGGACGTAACAAAATGATCATCAACAAGTACAAGCAGTGATTCGGCTTTTGATTTTACTCGGTTGAGTATGAGGCTGTTTCAAAACATTCGTTGTAAGGCTGGTGTTATCCTTACAGCGAGTGTTTTGAAACAGCTCTTTTAGTTGCCTATTATGAAAAAATAGTCTGGTGTAACTGCTCCGGAGCCTACACTAGGGTCTGCCTCTGGCAGGACTACCGGTCCGTATCATCAAAAGCTTGGTCTAAATCGGATATTAAGTCATCAATATACTCGATTCCGACGGATAGTCGGAGTAGGGTATGGTTAATCCCCTTTGCCTCGCGTTCCTCTTCCGGAACATCGGCATGGGTCTGGAGCATAGGATAGGTAATCAGACTCTCCACTCCGCCAAGGCTTTCGGCGTACTGTATGAGCTGCACCTTGCGAAGTATCCGGATTGCAGTCTCCGGAGTATCTACGTGAAAGGAGATCATACTTCCATATCCTCTGGATTGCTTACGATTCACTTCGTAACCCGGATGGCTTGGTGATCCGACATAATAAACCTTACGGACCTGCTTTTGGTTATTCAACCAATTCACAATAGCCAGCGCATTCTTTTGTTGTGCTTCCATTCTTATGGAGAGTGTTTTAATTCCCCGAAGGAGTAACCAGCTGTCAAAGGGGGAGAGACCGGAACCGGTGGTTTTCAGGATAAAACGAATTCGTTCGGACAAGACTTTATTTGCTATCACTAGGAAACCGGCAAGGGTATCATTGTGACCGCCTAAGAATTTGGTACCGCTGTGTAATACCACATCGGCACCGAGGTTAATCGGATTCTGAAAATAGGGTGATAAGAAGGTGTTATCGACGAGTAACAGGAGCTTGTGGCGACGGGCAATCTGTGACATCGCCTCCAGATCGGTCACATTCATCATCGGATTGGTCGGAGTTTCCACAAAGATAGCCCTCGTATTGCTCTTAATGTGGCTCTGTGTTAATTCAGCATCGGAGGTATCGATATATTCAACTTCGATTCCGTTTTTCCTATTAATATGATTAAAGATTCGAATCGTTCCGCCATATAAATCATCGGAAGCCAGGATATGGTCACCGGGTTCAAAAAGCTCCATAAGCGCATTCATAGCAGCCATACCGGAGCTGAATGCGACAGCATCATAACCCTTTTCCAGAGCTGCAACAATCTTCTCCAGCTGCTCCCTTGTTGGGTTCTGTAGACGGGAATAATCATAACCCGTACTGCTGCCAACATCGGGATGTGCAAAGGTTGCTGTCTGATAGATGGGAAAGCTGATTGCACCGGTATTGTCAACAGGGCTTCTCTTTTGATCGCCATACAGGCATTTTGTATTAATGTGATAATCCATACCAAGGAATCCTCCTTTTATTCAAATACTATAATTCATATCAGATTAGTATAATTTATAGCATTATAATATATGGAGTTTCATTATACAAGTGTTTCTTAAGACGGATTCATATAAATATTTTAATTGGTAACTCTATTCTTAAGAATTATTTACGTTTTTCGTAAAATGTTGACATTAGTTTTCGCAAATGCTAACATCGAATGTAAATAACTACCAAAGGTCCAAAGCTGCATATCAGGATGAAAAGAATAGAAGAAAAGGATGAATGCTATGAACAACACAAATGGAAGCAATGGAGACAATCCCAAGGAGCAAGATCGTGAGAATGCTTTTGAGGACAAGACAGATGAATTTCTGGATGATTTAAAAAAATCTCTTAGTACGCAGGTGAATGAAACAATACATGTTGAAGGAGCAGCCAGCTACAATAATAATGACCCTGAGATAAATAAAAAACCGGAAGGTATAAAAGACAAGAAAAAAGGACTTAGTAAAGTCTTAAAATTTGTAGTAATTCCTGTTGTAATAATTTTATTGGCAGCTCTCTTTCTGACTAAGACGGATATGGGAAGGAACCTGATAATTCGTATCATCAGTAATTACAGCTACAGTAAATTGGACTATGAGGCATCGGAAGAACCAGCAGCTCCGGAAACTACAGACGAGAAGCCGCTGACAGAAACTACTGGTAATACAGGTCAGAAGCCGATTGATAACAAAACGGTCTCAAATATTCTTCTGATTGGAGTGGAGACCTTTGAGGGAGCATTGAATACGGATACGATGATAATTGCATCTCTTGATTCGAAGAACAATGTGATCAAGCTTACCTCTCTGATGCGCGATTTATATGTGGAGATACCGGGATATAAGAATAACAAATTGAACTCTGCCTACGCAAATGGAGGGATAACGCTACTATATGATACAATTGAGACTAATTTTGGTCTGACAATGGATGGATATGTATTGGTTGATTTCAATGATTTTGAGGAGATTATTGATTACCTTGGTGGAATCGATATCGAATTGACGGCAGCCGAAGCAGAGTATCTAAGAACAACCAACTATATATCTGATCCGGCTAATCGAGATGTTGTTGCAGGTGTTCAGCATATGAACGGCAATCAGGTGCTGGGTTATTGCCGAATTCGTAAAGTATCCACAAAGACAGAAAACAGTGATTTTGGACGGACCCAGAGACAAAGAGGCGTTCTGGAGAAGATATTCGAAAAGCTTCGTAAGAAGAATGTAATTCAATTGGGCCTGATTATGAATAATATTATATCTAATATCGACATAAAGACAGACATCACGAAGTCTGAGTATAATAGCTATCTGCAGCAGGCAGTCTATCTGGAGCGGAATGAGCTTGAGACCTTCCGTGTCCCAAAGGATGACAGCTATAACAGTGAGAGTGTCCGGATTGGCCGTTATATGCAGGATGTGCTGGTTCCTAAGAGCTGGGAAGATACCAGAAGTATGCTTCGGGAGTTTATCTATGGTAAGAACACGGATTAGCAAATCTTGTAATTTATTATAGTATTTATCAAATGGAACAATTCTGATCGCAGCGTCGTCTATTGACTATAACACTAAACCTACGATTTGGAATTGGAGAATACGATGAATAGAATAATAAAACTAATATTTATATTAATGCTTACTATTATTGTTCTGGGTGGATGCGGTACGAAGGAGGATTTACCGAATACCATGGAGCCTTCAACGTCTGATCAGTCACCTACGGGTAACGGAGAAGAGTTATACTCCTTCCGGGCTGAGATTATCGAACTGGGAAATACCTTATTGATTACACCCAGTGCAGAAAGCAATGAAGCCAAATCCTCCGACAGGATTTCAGTAAGCTTTGGGGATGCAGCTTTGGTGGATGAGAAGGGTAAAACGATAACAGCAGAGGATCTTCTGGTTGGAGACATCCTTGTGATCAGCTATAACGGTGTAATCTTAGAGTCTTATCCGGCTCAGATAACAGCCAGTAAGATAGAAAAGGTGGATCATAACAATCTGCTGGAGGGTTATCTATCCCTGATCGATGATATCTACCGTGTGGATGATGGACTTAACAGCGATATTACTACAATCGCACTCGATACTTCGGCATGGATTAATCTGACAGATATTGAGAAAGAGATGATATTCGCAAAGGTTAAGGAGGCATATGGCTTTGAGGTGGTAGAAGGAACCTTTGAGGAGCTGTCAGAACAGGGAATGATCGACAAGGAGAACCTATACTTTCCTACCGGTATATTGATTGAAATCTCAGAGATGATGTATGATGAGGACAAGGGAAAAATTACCTGCGCGATCAGTAAGTGGAGGAGCGGCTTGGGTGCAATCGGTGCAAGTGAAGTAACGGCAGTCCTTAAAGACGGAAGCTGGGAGATTACCAAAAAGGGCAACTGGATCAGCTAATGTAGTGAAATGCTTCTTAATTCAATCGACGTTAAGCGAGTATGAATAGACCGTTCCATACGTAATAGAAAAGGCATAATATTACCAGAAAGCCCAGATTATATATGGTGAAGACACCAAGAAACCTTGCTGAATTTGCTTTGGAGGTTCTGAGATAGAACTTATATGATATTAGGCTTGCCAGAGAAGCAACCAGAGTTCCTAAGCCGCCCAAATTGGTTCCAAGTATCATTGCTTTATAATCATCAGTAAAGGCAGATAATAATACTGCGGCCGGAACATTGCTGATTACCTGGCTTGCAAGCATAGATACGAGAAACTCTCTTCCTTCCAGAAGGGAAGCCAGAAAGTCTCTGATAACAGGAATTTCTCCAATATTCCCGACAAATATAAAGAAGCAGACAAAGGTGAGAAGCAGGAAATAATCAACCTTCTTGAGCACAGTACGGTCAAAGCATAGAATACTAAGGAAAACAACCAAAATGGTGACCCGATAATCGATGAATCTTAATACGCAAGCAAGACAGACAAGAAACAGACAGCTATACATCGCAATGGTATAGGGCTTATGCTTGTCTGTTTTTTCTGTATCAGATAGAGTGAAGCTGATATGCTCCTTTGGGATGAACATAACGGCAATACATATTAGCAGCAGAGATAGAAGAGTATAAGGAAGAGTGATCCTTAAAAACTCAGTAATTGTAAGATTATATTCAGAAAACAGGAAGAGATTCTGTGGATTTCCTACCGGAGTAAGCATACTTCCCAGATTCGCAGCAATTGTCTGAAGAACAATAATTATTATTAGATGGCTGGTATACCCAGTCATGGTAAGAATTAGAATTGCAAAGGGTACAAAAGTAATCAATGCTACGTCATTAGTGATCCACATGGAGGTGAAAAAACTTAAAAGTACCAGCACAAGAGCAATAGATCTAATGTTTGCCACACGCATTAACAGCTTTTCGGACAATAAAATAAAGATTCCGGTTTTGTTAAAACCGGATACAACAGCCATAAGGCAAAACAGTAATCCAAGCACTCGAAAATCAATATATGTAATATATCCGAGGGTTGGAGGAACAAAGAACATGGTGAGGATGGCAGCCAGTCCGGCAATACAAAGGACTGCTTCTTTCTTAATAAAAGCAAATAGCATATAGTAAAGTTTTTTCATAATTCGCTTCCTTTTTTCTTGCATTTTATAAATTTAATGCTAAAATACATATTTGTTGTATCAGCATACGATGAAATTCTACCGCAAAAGGAAGACAAAAGCAATGGAAGAATAAAAACATTGCAGGATAGGATAATCTTTGCTAAAATCAAGATGTCTATTTGTGTAGCAAAATAGGAGTTACAATGGAAATGAATAAGAAAAAACAAGGTCCAATAACACAGGAGATTGAGAATACTGAAAAAGAACATAAGATAAATGAAATGAATACAAAGGAGAAGGTTAGAGATTATCTGTTTGATAATTTAAAGGCAATTTTAATTATATTAGTGGTTTGGGGACATATTCTTGCCTCGATGAGGAGCAAAGTTGATATTATCAAAGGCATATACATATTTATTTTCTTTTTTCATATGCCGGCAATGGTTTTTATCTCCGGGTATTTTTCAAAAAAGCTTGATAAAATCAGGAATAATGCATTCGTTACGATATTCGTACCCTATCTGATACTTAATATAATCAATTATGCCTTCAAAATACTTATACTCCGGGAGGATTACAACGGAATACGTTTATTTAATCCAACATGGGGTCTGTGGTATCTATTGACCTTATTTTTATGGAAATTCTTCCTGAAGGATTTGATAAAGATTCGATATGTGTTACCGTTAAGTATGGTCGTTGCTTTAGTGAGCGGCTTCAGTAAAGAATTCTCAGACTATATGGCACTGGGGAGATTACTCTGCTTTCTTCCCTTCTTTCTGGCGGGTTATTATTGTACGGCAGAGCATGTAGCAAGGATCAGAAAAATACCCAAGGTATTTTCAGTTCTTTTGTTGATGCTGGTAGGGATATGGTCATATATGGTCGCAACAAAGGAAATCTTTGAAATAGAGCTTCTGTTTTTGCGGACCTACTATCCCCGGGGTGAAGAGCTTCAGACCATGTTTTTCCGGTTTACAATTTACATTGTTGCATCGGTTATGATTTTTGTCCTGCTGAATTTGGTTTCCGGGAAAGAGACCTTTCTTACACGAATTGGTGCAAGTACCATGACAGTTTATGTCCTTCATCTGTTTACAATTCCGGTTCTTGAGAAACTTCAGATACTAAAGAACCATCCAATGCTTTATTTGATCTATTCTGTCCTGATAACGGTAGTAATCACATTTTTATATTCCCGGCCTGCCGTTTCACGAGCCTATGATTCGGTAATGAATAGGCTTTCGGGACTCTTTATTAAAAAAGACGAAAGATAAGATCGACAATACAGCTAAGGCTGCTTTGCGCCGGAAGAGAAATACTTCCGATACTTTATACGAAAGGCAAGGTGTTAACGTGAAACTAAGTATTATTATTCCTTTTCATAAAGGAATACATTTTCTGGGGGACTGTCTGGAAAGCGTCCGGGATCAGGGATTGACCGATTACGAGACGATTTTGGTTCTTGATCATGTGAAGGAGGATGTCTCCGAGCTGATTCATGCATATCAGGATTTGAATCTGAATGTAATCGAACTAAGCGAAGATCAGTTAGCGAACCACAGGTTCACAAAGTCAAAGATTGATGAGCAATATAATGGTTACAGTGGTGTGGCCAGTGCCAGAAATGCCGGACTGGAAGCGGCAGTCGGAGAATATGTATATTTTCTGGACAGTGATGATTATATTATGAACGGAACCTTGGTAGCACTGCTTCGTGAGGCGGATGAGCAGAAGGCGGATTTTACTTATGGTAAAAAGCAACCCACTTGGTTTCGTCGTATGGTATATCTCGCATCTGTCGTACCCGAAGAAGAGCAGAATGATGATGATCAGGATCCAGGCGAAACGGAGCAGGGAGAGCAGGAGATGATGACTTCGGTATCGGAAGAAGGCGATACTCCGAAGCTTACCCGCCGTCAGAGAAAGATTTTGATGGTTCAGGAACAGCTGGCTGCAGTTGCCAATGTGGATGAAGAAGACTTGGCTAAGATAGCAGAAGCATATCATTCTCTTTTTGTTACCAGAAAAGGGCTGGGTAATGTATCCGTGCTTGGGATTCTGTTCCGAAGAAGCTTTCTGAATGAGAACGATATTCGATTTAATGAGAATTATATCTTTTTCTCGGACTCAACCTTCGTAATTCAGGCATTGCAGCATGTTAGGACATGCTCCTACGTTCCTGAAGCAATCTACATAAAAAGAAAGCATAACGATCCGATTCATTATCCCGCATTGTCCCAATCAAAGGCAGAAGGTAAGTTCGAAGAATATATGCAGGCGTATCAACAGGCAAGGGATTATACTGAGGAGAAGACCGCTCTAAGGGGATATCTTGAGGATAAGCTAATTGCTTATTATGCTGGTGTCTATGCTCCAAGGCTTAGACGAAGCGAGAATGAGAGCTGGCGTAACGAACGCTTCCAGATGATGCGTAAGGCGGTATCGGAAGTGGATTCGGAGAAGCTTAAGGCTTTGAAGAAATATAAGAAGAATATTGTAAAAGCATTATTAAGCAATAATGTGAGAAAAGCAAACTTAATTGTTACCAGACATCTCGGAATGAAAAAGTTCAAGAAGATGAGGAAGAATAAGAATGTACTGGCCAACTATCTTTACAATAAGTTCTTTACAAAGCTGCCGGTGAAGGAGAACTGGGTAATCTGCGAGAGCTTTTTCGGCAAGAGTTATTCCGACAGCCCGAAATATATTTACGAGTACTTAAACAAGAACTATCCGGGAAAATACCGCTATATATGGACACTTCCGTTTGGAATCAAGGTACCGTACAAGCATACGAAGGCAAAACGGTTCAGTATCCGTTACAGTTACTATCTGGCGCGGTCAAAATACATTGTATTTAATGTCAGACAGCCTCTATGGATGAAGAAACGGGAAGGCAGTATTTTTCTCGAAACCTGGCATGGCACACCGCTTAAGAAGCTGGTATTTGATCAGGAAGAGGTTATGGCAGCCTCTCCGTTATATAAGGCACATTTCTTCAAGCAGGCTAGCCAGTGGGATTATCTTGTTGCAGCTAATAGATTCTCCTCCGAGGTATTCCGCAGTGCCTTCCTCTTTGATAAGGAGATGCTGGAATTCGGATATCCCAGGAATGATATTATGTATAGCCCGAATAAGGAGCAGATGGCGGCTAAGATTCGGAAGAGCCTGCGAATCCCGGATGGGAAGAAGACGATTCTTTATGCTCCTACCTGGAGAGATGATGAGTATTATGGCAGGGGAGCCTATAAATTCGCTCTTAAACTCGATCTGCACCTGCTGAAGAAGGAGCTGGGCAAGGATTATGTTGTCTTACTGCGTACCCATTATTTCATTGCTGATTCCTTAGATGTTACCGGCCTTGAGGATTTTGCATATAATGTAAGCAAATATAATGACATTACAGAGCTTTATCTGATATCGGATCTTTTGATCACCGACTACTCGTCCGTATTCTTTGATTATGCGAACCTGAAGCGACCGATTTTATTCTACACCTATGACCTTGATAAATACCGTGATATGCTTCGTGGTTTCTATATGGATATTGAGACCGAGGTGCCGGGGCCTCTGCTCTTCACCAGTGAAGAGGTGGTGGATGCCATCAAGGATATTGATCAGATCACAGAGCAATATAAAGAAAAATATGCTCACTTTTATGAACGTTTCTGTTCATTAGAAGATGGACATGCGGCGGAAAACATTGCCAAACGAGTCTTTGATCTGGAATAAAATCTTCAGAAAACTTGATCTATTATATTTTCTAATGAATGAAGGATGATATACTTATCATCCTTTTTTTAATTTTAGCAGTAATTATGCAACAATTTTATGGTTTCTTATTCTATTTTGTGCATTAAGCCAAAAATTTGTCTTAGGACATTTTTCGGTGACAAAACCTCTTGCGTAATTGTAGCCTTCCATTATAATAAAAAGAGTAATCAAGGCTGCTATAAATATTTGCACTTACTGCATTATTGAGAAAATATGGTAAAGGATAGGTGGCATTTAGGATGAAAAAATTAGACATGCTCTATGAGGGAAAAGCAAAGAAGGTT
>JAEZKL010000094.1 GCA_023415475.1 Bacillota bacterium
GTAACGGAGAGAGTGGGATTCGAACCCACGGTTCCTTTCGGAATCACTGGTTTTCAAGACCAGCCCCTTAAGCCGCTCGGGCATCTCTCCATATGTGCTCTCCAAACGTCGCTTAGCTATTGTATCATCTCAAATAGCTTGTGTCAAGAGGTTTTCTTTTATTCGCGAAAGAAATTGTTTCTCTTTTTGATTCTTTTCAAACAATAGCATTTCACCAGATGGTATCGCAAAAGCTTCAGTACCTTGTTAATTATTATTATCTTCATAATAAATAATATCAATGTACCTGGGATAGAATCCGTTCTGCCAATTTCAAATCCTCAGGCGTGGTCAGCTTTATATTATTGTAATCCCCTGGCAGCATCTTTACCGGCAATTTACCATAGGTCTCGTATAGCATCGCGTCATCGGTAACGACAAGGCTTATCTTATCCATCTCTTGATAGAAGTCCTCATAAGCCTGTCTTATTGAATGATAATCAAAGGCCTGGGGTGTCTGGGCAGCCCATAGAGTATTTCGGTTCGGGGTATCTACTATATTCCCCTTATCATCTACTACTTTAATGGTTTCCTTAACCGGCATTCCTATAATGCAAGCCTTGCACTCCTTGACCTGCTCTACCATACGATCGATTAACTCTGATGTAATAAAGGGTCTTGCTCCGTCATGAATCAGCACGTATTCTGCCGTCTTGGCATTAATTAATCCCTGATAGACAGAATCATAGCGTTCTTTACCGCCTTCGATTATCTTTACTACCTTATCAAGATGATATAACTGGGCAATTTCCCGCCTGCAATAATCAACCTGTCCTTCTCCGGTCACCAGAATAATCTCATCCACACTGCTTTGCTCAAAGGCTTTTAAACTATAATAAACAACAGGCTTATCATGTAAGATTAAAAACTGCTTCGCCACTGAAGAATTCATGCGCTTTCCCTGACCGGCAGCCAATACAATTGCAGTTACTTTACTCATAATATCCTCCACTCTAATCGCAACTCTATCAATCAGCTTATACTTCTTAACTCAGCAAAAAGCACGACATCGTGCTTTTTTACAGATTAATAGCTATATTCTCTTGTTATTTTATCATCGTTCCCCGATTTTTAAGTTCGGAACCGCATTAAGTTCAAGACCTGCCCTTGCCCCTCGTATATACTCATAATAAGCCGCGGCACCGATCATAGCTGCATTGTCCGTACATAGAATCTTCGAGGGATGATAGAATTCCAGGTTATGAGCCGTACATGCTTTCTCCATCGCTTCTAATAAAGAAGAGTTTGCCGCTACACCACCGGCTATTGCAACCTGCTTCATCCCATAATCCTTTGCGGCCTGCATCGTCTTCGTTACCAGTACATCAATGACTGCTTCTTGAAATGAAGCAGCAACATCTGCACGATTAATCTCTTCCTGCTTCATTTCACAGGAATTAATGTGGTTAAGCACTGCTGATTTTAAGCCACTGAAGCTGAAATCATAGGGCGCTCCTTCGATCTGGGCTCTGGGAAATGCAATCGCAGACTTATTCCCTTCCTTTGAGAGCTTATCAATCTTCGGACCGCCGGGATAACCCAGTCCGATTGCTCTTGCCACCTTATCGAAGGCTTCCCCAGCCGCATCATCCCTTGTTCTACCGATTATCTCATACACTCCGTAGTCCTTAACGAGTACAAGATGACTATGGCCACCGGATACGATCAGGCATAGGAACGGAGGTTTCAACTCCTTATTGTCAATGTAATTCGCGGATACATGTCCTTCAATATGATGTACACCCACCAATGGTTTGCCTGTCGCAAAGCTGATTGCCTTTGCCTCCGCAACTCCGACCAAAAGAGCTCCTACTAGTCCAGGTCCGTATGTTACCCCAATAGCATCAATATCCTGAAGTGTTACTTCTGCAGTAGTCAGTGCTTCCTCAATTACCTGATTAATCTTCTCAATATGCTTTCTGGAAGCAATCTCCGGTACGACACCCCCATACAGTTTATGCAATTCAATTTGCGAAAATATTATATTAGAAAGTACTTCCCTGCCATTCTTTACAACCGCTGCCGCAGTTTCATCACAGGAGGTCTCAATTGCCAATATCAAAATATCCTTAGTCATAAATTCTCCAATCCAAATTGGACGAACCGGTTACCGATTCATCCCTTACTCTGTCTGTTTATCCTCGGGAGCAACCTTCCAGCCAAGTATCTTCCACTTCTTATCGCCGTCCTGACGTAGCATTACCTTCCAGGTCTCAGTAAACTTACCGTTTTCCTGAATGGTAAAGGAGAGGTACACTACAGCATACTTAACTCCATCCAACTCCGCCTGTTGCTCTAAATCCTCCTTCACAAGATGATAGGCTGAAATCCGCCTGTTTGCGGCTTTCCAGGAAGCAACATCGGAATAAAGGTTCTCAAGGTAGGTCTCCTGAGGATTAGCCTCAAGGAACTGATCATCATACAATTCCCTAATCTTAAGAGCAAGAGCTTCTCGTTCCTCGTCAGAGATATTGTCGTACAGGTTCTTCATCATACTTCCAAACAGTTTGCTTACTTCTCTCGGTGTCTCCGGATAATAAAGCTCCAAATCCTTATTTAGAAGCTTTTGCACCTCTGTCATTTCTTCCACCGATACATCATCCAATGGACTGGTGCGGTAAGACCAATAAAAATAAAAGGACAGAATAGCTATAGCTATTACTAGCATAGTTACTACTGTAGCTGTTGTACGATTTTTTGCTTTCTGCATACCGTATCCTCCTTACGAATGCTACTATCACTCGTCCTTATCAAACTCCAATGTTACACTTTTCCGATCCTTCCCTACCTTAGTATTAGGAAATATACTTTTTGCCTCCTCCAGATAATCCTCCGGACGTGTCAGTGATGGGCTATAATGAGTAAGCCAAAGCTCATGAACCTCTGCCGTCTTCGCCAGATTAGCCGCTTCCCGGAAGGTCATATGCTTATATTCCTTTGCCTTGGTATCCTTGTCCTGCTCACCATACATCCCTTCACAAATGAACAGGTCTGATTCGATTGCATGATCCGATATCGTTTTTAGCGGTCTGGAGTCCGTACAATAAGTGACCTTAATACCCCTTCGTTCCGGTCCGATTACCATGTCCGGTGTGTAAGTGGCATCTCCATCGGTAATTGTATCCCCTTTCTGAAGACGATTCCAGTACCTTTGAGGCACATTGTTCTCCAGTGCCCGTTCCGTAAAAAATCTGCCTCCTCGCTTGATATAGATACTATATCCATAACAAATTACATTATGTTTTACTTGAAACGCCTTAATCTGATAGCCATGAAGCGTAATCGTCTCCTCAGGAGAAGAAAGCTCAATAAAATTTAATTGAAACGGTAGCTCCGGGGCAATCACACGAAGAGCATTCACAACCCGCTCTAAGCCTCTGGGTCCTATCAAGGTGATCGGCTCAGTCCGATCGGCATTTCCCATTGATAACAGTAGTCCGGGCAATCCACTGATATGATCCCCGTGATAATGGGTAAAGCATATTATATCAATGGAATGAAAACTCCAGCCTTTTTCTCTAATTGTAATCTGTGTTCCCTCACCGCAATCTATTAATAAACTACTTCCGTTATATCTCGTCATCAGCGCAGTAAGCCATCTGCCGGGCAGTGGCATCATTCCGCTGGTACCTAATAAACAAACATCTAACATTCTTATGCCTTTCTATCTATCATTTTATATACATGTATTTTAACAGTATATCCAATCTTTTGTCCAGATAATTGTTATTGTATGGAATTGTTTCAATATACCAAGCACTTATGTAAATACAGCATCCATTCAAGTGGGTCCTTCTTAATTATATATCGGAAATTGTTATGAATCTATATATAAGAACAAAGGACTATATCCTTTCCAAAAGCACTGTCTGCCAGACAATGCCTTATGGTAAGTATACAGCCCTTCCTTCTTTCAATTACTCAATAACACGAAAACCTTATCCTATTATAACATCCTTATCATATTCCTATGGATGCATGTCCTGTTTATAATGCTTCCAGTTTTTTGCGAACCTCTATCGGAACTACAAATTTCGAAGTAATCTTATCATAGCATTCCTCGCAAAGATTAAACTGATGCACTTCCATATCTCTACTGGAAAAGTATCCCCATTCCTTTGTTCCTTCAAATGCATCCTCCTTCAGGATCCCATTCTCTACCTTTAAAACCTTACCGCAAGAATTGCAACAAATTGGATTATCTCCACTCTTATTTATGATATTTGCCCTTTTCACAACTTATCCCTCCTGATATGATGCATCGCTCTTAGGACTATTATAATACGAGCAGAGGTTTTTTTACAGTGGAAATTGCTGTATTGTATCCAACCACATAATGACAGCATCCTCTTTGGGCTTCGTATAGAAATCCTTACGGATTCCTGCACTCTTAAAGCCCAGAGACTCATATAGCCGGATTGCCGGATCATTGGAGCTGCGTACCTCTAGAGTGAAGGAGGTGATACCCCTTGCCACACCCTTCTCTATCAAGGCCTTCAGCATGGTCTCCCCGATATGCTGCCTTCGGTATTCCTTCTTAACCGCAACATTGAAGATATCGCCTTCTCCGGCTACACCCCAAAAGCCACAATAAGCGGCAATTCTACCGTCAATCTCCACCACTAGATAATCATTCTTATTATCCAGCAACGAGCTTCTAAAATCGTCATGACTCCACGGGTCAGAAAAGGTTTCATTTTCTATGGCACAGACCTCCGGCAAATCCGCCTCGGTCATTCCTCTTATTACCATTTAGGGCTACCTCCGTTGTAACTACAATTCATAAGCTGGCTTTTCCTATCCCTGCTGCTGAAGCTTTTCTGCTCTTTCCCGCTCCGCCTGGGATACCCGCAGATATACCGGTTCATGCATTGCAGCTGCTTCGAATTGTTTCTTCTTATATAATTCCATACCGAGAGTACCGATAGCACCGGCTCTTTGCCTTGAAAGGTGTACCGGTGCAAAAGAATAACATACTTTCGTTTTTGTTTCTATAGTTTCATGATAGACTGACGTACCGTCTCCAAGGAAGATGACATCTCTCCCTAATGAATTAATCTCGTCTATAAGCTCTTCTACAGCCATCGCTGTCTGCTCCTTAATAACCCTCAGCTGATTGCCTGTAAATCCATAAAGTCCGGTATATACCTGATTTCTTCTTGCATCCATCAGCGGGCAGACTAATTGCTCCGTACCATAAAGATTATAGGCCAGACCCTCCAGGGTCGGGACAGCTATGATCGGTTTATTCAAGGCAAGTCCTAAGCCCTTCGCGGTTGCACTGCCGATACGAAGTCCGGTAAAGGAGCCCGGCCCTGCCGCAACTGCAATTGCATCGATCTCCTCCATATTGATATCTACCATCTTCACTACCTCATTCAGCATCGGAAGAAGTGTCTGTGAGTGTGTCTTCTTATAATTAACGGTATATTCCGCAAGCATCGCATCTTCCGTTACGATAGCAACCGAGGCCACTAAGCCTGAGCTGTCCAGTGCTAATATTTTCATAATGCATATGTCTCCGCTGAACCGAGACATTTCCTCCTTATCTATTTTTCAACAGTGATTTCACGGTAATCAAAGCCCTTCTCAAGCTTCTTTTTTATTGTGACGCTTGTATGCTTCTTAGGTATTAACTCCTCTATCAGCTCAGCCCATTCTATTAGGCATACTCCATTCCCGTAAAAATAATCCTCATAACCGATTTCCTCCATCTCATCGATATCGGTAATTCGGTATACATCAAAATGATAAAAGGGAAGTCTACTCCCTTCGTACTCCTGTATAATGGTAAATGTCGGGCTGTTCACAGCCTCTTCAATACCGAGCCCCTTCGCGAAGCCTTGGGTAAAGACGGTCTTGCCAACCCCCAGATCACCACTAAGACAGAAAACATCACCCTTTTCAGCCTCGCAACCCATCCGGTATCCCAGCTGATACGTATCCTGTGTACTGCAGCTATCTATTATCATGCTAAATATCCATGCCTTTCCATCTCAGAACATCTTTCTAAACGGCATCATTATAGCAGATATGCAAAAAAAAAGATAGAGTTAATTCAAACCACCAAAATTAAGGCTTCGAGACACATTGACTAGCCTACGGAATATGATATGATGAAATTAATCCGGATTAAGTAATTATGCTACCTCAGCAATTGAAGTCAAGAAATGAATCATAATCTTAGTTATCCTCTAATTACAGGTGGTGAAAACATGAGTAACGCAGAAACTTATAAAGTAGTTCAGAATTTACAGATTTATATGGAAAATAATCTATACAAAAGTATTACCTTAAAGGAACTGGCTGAGTCTGTTGGATACTCTCCCTGGCACATTTCCAGAATCTTTAAGGAAGTGACAGGAAAGACGCCCTTTGATTATCTTCGTTCTTTACCAGTGTAAGGGAGGCAATCTACGAACCAATCGGCATGTGGCTTCCAACGCATCTGATTAAACCGGGAACATCTCAGTATGTACAAGGAGTCGAAGTTCCTCTTACCTATTCCAATATGATTCCTGAGGGCTATGAATTGATTGAATTACCTCCCTGTTTGATGATGGTATTCCAAAGCGAACCATACGATGATGAAAATTTCGGTGAGGAAATTGCCCAGACCTGGGAGTATATCAATCGCTTCAATCCACAGATCTACGGTTACGAATGGGATCCGGAAGCTGCACCCCGTTTCCAGCTGGCTCCTATGGGTTACCGAGGCTACATCGAAGCACGACCCGTAAAAAAGGTAAATTCATAAAGAGGCTGCGGCAAAATGTACCTTATACGACGGTAGTCCCTAGCATGTTGTAAATTGAAGTAATATAAAAGGAGTACCTACATGTATTCCGACGCCAAGACAACGGCCTGTATGTTCGTATCAGAACTGACATAAGAAATCATATGTCAGTCTGCTTCGTACATATAGGCCATTGTCTTTTCTGACGGAATACATCTGCAGGTACTCCCACTTATACATTACTTCAATTGTATACTTTGACAGAGCTACCGTCGTATACATTTTGCCGCAACCTCTTATAATTGCTAAATATTACAATTATACCTATCAATGTTCAATTACCTTTCGCTTTTCAAAAATGTCGGCTTCGCAGACATTTTATGAAGCATATATTTATTAGCTTACTGCAGTATGCTGCCTCTCAGGAAACGATAGGTATAATAACCAATGGCAGATATATAAATACATTTAAAGATATTAAAAGGTGTAATACCGATGATAACTAAGCTTGCCAGATTCTTAACTGCAGACACATTTGCGGAGGCGATTCCAACGATGACATCCATTCCGCCAAAAAGCTTTGCATATAAGGGTAATGTTACATAATAATTTAATAAGGCTCCTGTTATTACCATTGCAATTGTTCCGATTGCAAATATAAATATCGTATACAGGCCATCCCTGGATTTAGCATCGGCACCATTATTGTTTACTGTCTGGCTGTTCTTTCTTATATGAAGCCTATGCAATAAACCTACCGGTATGATAAATGCACTGCTGATTATGAAATTCGCCAACTCCCCGACCATACCGGTTGAGGATGCTGTTAAGGCTTTTATCAAATTCTTTATCAGCTCAACAATTACTCCTGCAAAGGGTCCGTAGGCTAGTGCTGCGATTACGGCGGGAATGTCACTGAATTCAACCTCCAAAAAGCCCAGATATTTGAAGGGGAGGTGTAACAGCATTAATACATAGGCTAATGCGGATAATAGTCCGATGGTCACTAATTGCTTCGTTGAAAATAAGCCACTTCTTTGATTTGTTACTACATTTGATTTCATAATATTATCTCTCCTTTTTAATTGAAAAGGAAAAATTCTGGGTGATGCAGAGAATAATGATAGAGTCTGCCCGGAGGGCCTTTATTTCATAGAATGTAATTCTATGAAATAAAAAACCCCGATTTTAAACACGTTAAAATCGGGGCGAATCATCACATTTATGCTCTGTTCTCTTCTCTCATCCAGACTGTACTGTCGGTTTTGGAATTTCACCAAATCAATCATCAATCATTATAAATAATCATCAATGACTCGCGGACTATACCGCCGGTCGGGAATTTCACCCTGCCCCGAAGAATTTACCTTTATTCTTTTTACAGCTACATCATACAACAGTACTTATCTATTGTCAATATACAGTCAATGGAATTTTATAAGTTTCTTAAGAGACCATCCTTTAATATGCCTGCTGCCTCGCGGACATAATAATGTAAGCACATAATCGGATCCGTTGGAGCAACCAAAGCAAAGACCTTGTTCATCCCCTGCTTTCTTGCAATCCTGGTAGAACGGTAGATATGAAAGCCATTGGTTACAATCGCTACGGTGGAGTTCTCTCTCATCAGCTCCTTACTGAATTTCATATTCCCTGTCGTGTTCACAGACCGCTCTTCTGTAAGTATTCTTCCTTGATCAATTCCCTGGTCCATAAGATATGCCTTCATGGCTGCGGCTTCCGACAGCAGCTCCTCGTTGCCCCTTCCCCCCGATACAACCACCAGGGTATCCGGGTTCTCAAGAAGATATGTTATCGCAGTATCCAGTCTTTTCTTGAGGTTCTTCGTCACCTTATTCTCACTGATCTGAGCCCCAAGCACCAACAGATAATCCATTCCTCTATCCGCCTTATGATAAGAATGGAACAGCAGCATACCCTCCAAAGAGAAGAAAGCTATCACCGCAATTATGATCAGTGCATAAGCCACACTAAGAAGCCATTGTGGAATGTAAAATCCGGTATTGATCATATACCGTAATATCACACCGGCACTGATGCAGCCAATACCACCAAGACACCAAATCCATGAAAAATTAACTTTAGTACCGGCATAAAATATAATTACAGAATAATATAGTATGCAGAAAATACCGAGTAGTAATGCACCCCAAAATAATAATTGCAAGGACCTTCTCTCCCTTATTGCAGCTTCATCGACAACTGAATTCTCTTCTTAGCCACGTCCACACCGATTACTTTAACATCAACGATATCACCAACACTGACTACATCCAGCGGATGCTTTACAAACTTCTTATCCGACAGCTGAGAGATATGGACCAGGCCATCCTGATGAACACCGATATCCACAAAGGCACCGAAGTCAATTACGTTACGAACCGTTCCCTTTAAGATCATACCTTCGGTCAGATCCTTTATCTCAAGAACGTCGGTCCGAAGAATCGGCTTAGGCATCTCATCTCTGGGATCTCTGCCCGGCTTTTCTAGTTCCTTTATAATATCGGTCAAGGTAATCTCACCGACACCCAGTTCTTCGGCAAGCTTATGCTTATCCTTAATTTTCTTACCGATTGTAATGATATCCTCAGATTGTTCGGCGTTTTCCGTCCGTGGCCTCTGTGGAGTATTATCCGAAACCTCTATTCCGCCCTTGCCGACTGCTGCTGCCAAAGCCTTGCCAAAAGCAGTTTCCTGTGTTTTTACGGTAATCGTCTTTGGCTTCTTCTCCTGCTTTGGCTCTGTCTTCTTTACCGGCTCTGCTGCCTTCTGAGCCATTGCCTTAGCTTGAAGCTCCTTCACATCCAGAAGAGTAAGTCCTAATTTAGTAAGTAATGCCTGGGTTGCCTCATAGGATTCCGGATGCACACCGGTAGCATCCAAAGGATTTTCCCCATCTGAGATTCTCATGAAACCAGCACACTGCTCGAAGGCCTTCGGTCCCAGCTTCGCAACCTTTAGTAGCTCTGCACGGCTGCGGAATCGCCCGTTTGCTTCACGATAAGCCACAATATTCTTTGCAATTACCTTACTGACTCCTGATACATGCTCAAGCAAGGATACAGAGGCAGTATTCAGATCTACACCAACCTTATTGACACAGTCCTCTACTACACCGGAGAGCACTTCACCCAGCTTCTTCTGATTCATATCATGCTGATATTGTCCCACACCGATGGATTGAGGATCAATCTTAACAAGCTCAGCCAGCGGATCCTGAAGTCTTCTTGCAATAGAGGCTGCACTTCTTTGACCTACATCAAAATTAGGGAACTCTTCCGTTGCCAGCTTACTAGCTGAATATACGGAGGCACCTGCTTCATTGACAATAATATATTTCACCGGCTTATGAAGCTCCTTTAACAGCTCCACGATAACCATTTCGGATTCTCTGGAGGCCGTACCGTTACCGACAGAAATCAGAGAGATATTATATTTATCAATCAGCTTCTTTACGATTGCTTTTGCTTCCTCAACCTTGTTCTGAGGAGCAGTCGGATAGATAACAATGGTATCCAGTACCTTTCCTGTACTATCCACAACTGCCAGCTTACAGCCGGTACGGAAGGCCGGGTCCCAGCCAAGTACCACTTGTCCGGTAATGGGAGGCTGCATCAGAAGCTGTACCAGGTTCTTACCGAAGACCTTGATTGCTCCGTCCTCCGCCTTCTCAGTCAATTCGCTTCTAATCTCACGTTCAATGGCAGGTGCGATAAGACGCTTATAGCTATCCTCTATTGTAGCCTTCAGAATACTATTGGTATGAGGGTTGTCCTTAATAATTACCTTTGTCTCCAGATAACGAAGGATACGCTCCTCCGGTGCGTTAACTTTCACCGTTAGGATCTTCTCATTCTCCCCTCGATTGATAGCAAGCACTCTGTGCCCTGCCAATTTAGTCAGGCTTTCTTCAAAGCTATAGTACATCTCATATACGGTTTCCTGCTTTGCATCCTTTGCAACAGAAGTGAGAGTTCCTTCCTTCATGGTTACATCGCGGATATAGCTTCGGTGCTCTGCCTCATCGGAGATATCTTCAGCAATAATATCCATGGCTCCTGCGATCGCTTCCTCTACTGTATGAACTTCTTTATCCTCGGATAGATACTGTTCGGCAGCCACCTGTACCGGTTCTGCCGTATCCTGTAACATAATCAGAGCAGCTAAGCCATCCAGGCCCTTTTCCTTCGCAATGGTTGCTCTTGTTCTTCTCTTCGGTCGGTAAGGGCGATACAGGTCCTCTACTACAACCAAAGTTGTAGCGGCAAGAATCTGCGCCTTTAGTTCCTCCGTTAATTTACCCTGCTCTTCTATACTGCTTAACACCTGTGTCTTCTTATCTTCCAGATTTCTTAAATATTGTAATCTTTCATGCAGATTTCTAAGCTGCTCGTCATCCAAAGATCCCGTTGCTTCCTTACGATATCTTGCTATAAAAGGGATGGTATTACCCTCATCAATCAATTTAACGGTAGCTTCCACCTGTTCTAAACGAATGCCAAGCTCTTCCTTCAATTGTTTTAAAATATCCATTATCTTACTCCTTAATCTAATTTTCGTTCAAAAATAAATCATTTTTTCCATTTTTAATAATACCATCCACCACATTGAAAAGCAACTGAATTCGCTTAAAACCCTAGCAATCCGGGATTATTGACCACTTAAAAAATTAGTATTATAATTAAGCTAGAGTCAATGTACAAAGGAGGTTCTTTCATGATTGGGTCCGTTTCATATGTTTCCTATACTATGCCGGCATCCGGAGTGAGCGCTGTAAGCAGTCCTGCTTCTGCTGTCACCAAGGTTGGTCGTATTACACCCCTTGGGCAAAAGGGTACCATCAATGTTGAGAAAGCTCAGCCGTCGGAATGCCAGACCTGTAAAGAGCGCAAATATACGGATGTATCGAATGAGTCCAATGTCTCCTTCCAATCTCCTACTCATGTATCACCTGAGGCTTCCTTTGCAGCGGTAGCTGCCCATGAGCAGGAGCATGTATCCAACGCAGTTGCTGAGGGGAGTAGTCCCGGGGCCAGGCTGATCTCTGCTTCCGTATCCTATCAGATGGGAATCTGCCCGGAATGCGGCACACCCTATATCGCAGGGGGAACCACCAAGACTACAATGCAATATAATGAGAGTAATCCATATGACAGGGCCAGAAAGACCTTGGAAGGCAGCTTTCTTCGCGGTATGAATTTCGACGCTGTAGCGTAAAATCGCACATTACCTATCACTGCACTTCATTCAAGCGAAAACGTGTTGCGAACAAACTATGTTTTATGTCACTGATTAATAAACATGAATTTTGCAAATTAACGAAGGTTTCCTTATAAATGGGCCTTGACACCCTAATCCTATAACACAAAAAAGGCAAGGACGACAGTGCATGATTCGATACCTGTTGCTCTTGCCTTATGTTATTATTTCCAGTCGCTCTTTCGCGAATAAAACCATTTATTTCATTACAAACATAACAAATATACTAACTTAAATTTGGGATAATGCAAACTTATCATGAACAGCGTTCATCGCCTTCTCAACATGCGCTTCATCAATTAACACTGTCACTCTGATTTCTGAGGTTGAGATCATCTTAATGTTTACACCCACATCGTACAATGCCTCAAACATCTTGGCAGCAACACCGGAATTAGACATCATGCCCGCTCCTACGATGGATACCTTCGCCACTTCACTCTCAACATCGATCTTTTGACATTTGAGGCTTCCCTCACGGTGTCTCTCAAGAGTAGCTACTGCCTCCTCTAAATCATCTTCCTTTACCGTAAAGCTGATATCCTTGGTGCCATCTCTTCCCACTGATTGTAATATGATATCAACATTAATATTATGATTTGCCAGATGATTGAATAATTTAAATGCTACTCCTGGTTGATCCTCTAATCCTATTACTGAAATACGTGCTGTATTCTTATCACAGGCTACGCCACTAACAAGCATTTTCTCCATTTTTACTACCTCCTTAACAACAGTGCCTTCTGAATAATTGAGACTGGAACGAACCACTAACTGTACACCGTACTTCTTAGCCATTTCTACTGATCGGTTATGCAGGACTCCTGCTCCTAGGGAAGCCAGCTCCAGCATCTCGTCATAGGTGATTTCATTCAGCTTACTTGCACTTGGTACAATTCTCGGATCGGCGGTAAATACGCCGTCCACATCCGTATAGATCTCACAGGCATCCGCATGTAGCGCTGCTGCCAAAGCCACTGCCGTTGTATCCGAGCCGCCTCTTCCCAAAGATGTATAATCATCGAATTTATTCACTCCCTGGAAGCCGGTTACAATTACGACACGCTTATTCTCTAATTCATTTTGTATTCTTTCTGTATCAATTCTTTTCAGCCTTGCATTTCCATAGACACTGGTGGTATGCATCGCAACCTGATATGCATTGAGGGATACAGCAGGAACTCCCATTGTATCTAGAGCCATTGCCATTAATGCAACCGACACCTGTTCGCCGGTTACCATCAGCATATCCAGTTCTCTTTTCGATGCGTTAGGATTAATCTCCTTAGCCTGTGCCAGCAATATGTCAGTTGTCTTGCCCATCGCAGACAGCACAACGACTACCTCGTTGCCCTTTCTATATTCATCTGTAATTCTTCTGGCAACATTAAATATTCTTTCTTTATCACCAACAGATGTGCCACCGAATTTTTTAACTATTAACATAGCTGCCTCCTAATCTCTGGCTGAATTTGAAAATAACTTTCCTATAACAGTATATCCCTCTGTCACTTCATTGCCACTCTTTTTTGCTTCTTCCTCATTATACAACCAGCTATGCTTCTGTTCTTTGGTACTGTCATATAAAAGGTATGGCACCGGATCACTGGTATGTGTTCTGCAGCGGATCGGGGTCGGATGATCCGGCATTATGAGCATACGATAAGCTGCTTCTGCCTTATTCATCTCTTCTATTACAATCTTAATCACTCTCTGATCCAAATATTCTATGGATTTTACTTTATTCGCAATATTTCCCTGGTGACCCATCTCATCGGGTGCCTCAACATGAATATAGACAAAGTCATAATCTTCTTCCAACAGCGCCTTCACTGCCGCCCGCGCCTTGCCTTCATAATTGGTATGAAGGGTTCCGTCTGCACCGGGTACCTCAATGACCTTCATTCCTGCACCTACTGCTATCCCTTTCAGAAGATCTACCGCAGATATCATGGCTCCTCTCTTATGGTTCTTCTCTTCAAAGGAAGTGAGTGCCGGTTTTGTTCCCGCACCCCAGAACCAGATAGAATTTGCTTTATTTAAACCCTTTTCTTTTCTTGCTATGTTAATCGGATGATTATTCAATATGTTAAAGCTGCGAATCATCATTTCTCGCAGAACAGCATCCTTAGGAAGATACTCACCGACTACTCTGCCTAAAATATCATGAGGCTGTGCTAAATCGATCACTTCACCTTGATCCCAAATAGTAAGATGACGATAGCTGGTTCCCACATAGAATTTATAAATGTCATCTTCCAGTTCATTTCTAACCGCTTCCAGCAATACTGCAGCATCCTCCGTTGATATCTCACCGGAGCTATGGTCAAGCATCGTTCTCTCTTCGTAAGGCAAGTCTTCCTCGGATAAGGTTACAATATTACAGCGTAGTGCGATATCGGTTGATTTCATATCAACACCGATGCTGAGTGCCTCCAGTGGAGAGCGCCCGGAATAATAGATTTTGGGATTATACCCTAGCACGGCCAGATTGGCTGTATCGCTTCCGGGTTTCATACCCTCCGGAATCGTATATGCTATACCAAGCTCTGATTTCTTAGCCAGCTCATCCATCTGGGGAGTATCAGCAGCCATCAGCGGTGTTCTGTTGTCTAGCGCGGCTAACGGTTCGTCGGCCATACCGTCACCAAGAACAACAATATACTTCATAGTATCAAGTCCTTTCTGTTTAAACCAAGTCATTGGTATATTAATTTACCTTTGCTCATTTTATAAATAGAGTATTATAGATAAAGAAAGTCGATCCTTTCGACTTTCTCCTCTTACTCATATAAGGTTACGGCATTACTGACACATTCATCCTATTAGAATGTCAGCCTCATGGGTTATCCATGCTTGATTAAACGCATGCCTTTATATCTTATATCTCTGTATTAAAATCTTACACGGATTGTACTGATTACTCCGTCTAAGTATTCTTTCTTCTCTTTTAATTCCTGTTCTGTCATACTTGCTGTAATAAAGGCATACTCACCGGTAACACCCGGTGCAATAACCTCTTCGACCTCGCCAAAGAGCTTCCCTGCCTCGGACTTAGCAATCTCTTTCTCTCCTGCTACGCGGATAAAGAAACGATGCTGCACGCGGTTGATATCGGTCAGCTCCAATTTCCTGCTGCTCCAAATCGTCCATATATTTTTTCCGATATGCTTAGCAGCATCTACAACATCTGCCACCACAGCACTTGCAGTCGGCAGCTTACCTGCGCCGCTTCCATAGAACATTACATCTCCAATCACGTTTCCTCTTACAAAGATTCCATTAAACACATCATTTACACTAAAAAGTGGGTGATTAGCCTTAATCAGAACCGGAGCCACCATAGCATATACTTTAGAGTCATTGTCACGGATACTGGTGGCAAACAACTTGATTCTGGCACCCAGGGCTTTCGCATATTTAATATCGGTATCTGTAATCTTCGTGATGCCTTCCGTATGAATATCTTCAAAATCCACCTGCATACCAAACGCCAGGGAAGAGAGAATTGCTATCTTTCTGCAAGCATCCTGTCCCTCTATATCTGCTGCCGGATTGCGTTCCGCATAGCCCATATTCTTCGCATTCTGTAAGGCGGTATCAAAATCAATGCCTTCCTCACTCATTCTGGATAAGATATAGTTTGTCGTTCCATTCAGAATACCGGTAATTTCTACAATTTCATCAGCAGTCAGGGATTGGTTTAAGGGCCTGATGATTGGAATACCGCCACCGACACTCGCTTCAAAGAGGAAATTCAAGTTGCGTTCCTTCGCCATGTCCAGAAGCTCGGCACCATGCTTGGCTACCAATTCTTTATTGGAGGTAACAACACTCTTTCCCTTTATTAGAGCTTGTTTCACGAAGGTATAAGCGGGTTCGACTCCTCCCATGACTTCTACAATGACCTTTATCTCCGGATCCTCCATAATAATATTAACATCATGAACCAGCTTTTCCATGATCGGATCTCCCGGAAATTCTCTCAGGTCCAGAACGTATTTAATATTAATCTGATCTCCTGCCCTCTTCTTAATGCTCTCACCATTGATTCCTAGTACCTCAACTACACCGGAACCTATCGTGCCGTATCCTAAGACTGCTATATTAATCATCACTGCTCCTCCTGTTCTGTAGCAACTATCATCTCTTTCAGCAAAGTCTATCTATTATGTCAATTCATCCCGGAAGAACAAGGAGTGAGCACCTATGTGCGAACTTCGCAGTTCTTCTCATGTGAATTAATGTTTTCTATTAATTCACATTATTCTCTGGAAACCATCTTAACAAAGTGAATACCATCCATTGCTTCAATCGATTCAATCATTTGTGAGGTACTGTCGGTTTGCGGCAATATCTCAATGCTAAGGGTCAATAAAGCTATTCCGTTTACCGGAATACTTTGATGAATCGTAAGGATGTTTGCCTCACATTTAGCTACCTGGTTCAGAACCTTAGAAAGTAACCCCGGCATATCGTCCATCTGAAGCATAAAGGTAATTGTCTTTCCTCTGGTATTTTCATAAAACGGGAATATATCATCGCGATATTTATAAAAGGAACTTCTGCTGATTTCTACCGCATCGGTAGCCTCCTGAACAGTCATAACCCGTTCGGAATCAAGAAGTCTTTTTGCCTCCACTACCTTTAATAATACCTCAGGTACCGCTTTCTTTTTTACAATAAAATACTGATCCTCTTTCATGTGTTTAACACCTCCTGATATTTTTCAGGTAGCATATGTATGGAACCACAGTGTATGTATTTACATCAAATACAATTGTCTTTCTAAGAAAGATATACTACCATATATTTATTCGTAATGCAATAGCATTTTACCATCTTCTGCCCAAAAAATAAAGATTTGTTACTTATGCTTGAATGAGATGGGATATTTATTAATGTTTTTGTATAAAAATTAATTACTAAGGTTTTAAGCTTTTATGTTGTATCTATTCACGGGTATATTCTAAAGTATGCTTCCAAATATGTGTAAGCATATCGGGGATATACTCCCTGTACAAGTGTGGTCCATACCTTGAAAGACATAAATTAAGGTTAACTATTAATCGATAGTTAACCTTAGTCTATGTCTTAATTATTATAAGATTTTTGATAAAAACTCCTGTAGTCTAGGATGAGTAGGATGATCAAAGAATTTATCGGGTGTATTCTGTTCCACAATCATTCCTTCGTCCATGAAGAGGATACGGGTAGCCACCTTCTTTGCAAAGCGCATCTCATGGGTAACAACCACCATAGTCATTCCTTCATCCGCCAGCTGTGCCATCAGATCAAGAACCTCACCGACCATCTCAGGATCAAGAGCAGATGTCGGTTCATCAAAGAGCATTACATCCGGGCTCATTGCAAGTGCACGTACGATTGCTATTCGTTGCTTCTGCCCGCCGGATAATTGATTTGGATAAGCTTTGGCCTTTTCTGTTAGTCCAATTCGCTGCAGCAATTCGTATGCCTTAATCTCTGCCTGCTCCTTCGTCATAAGTCCATGCTTAACCGGAGCCAGTGTAATATTCTCTAGTACAGAAAGATGGGGAAAGAGATTAAACTGCTGAAATACCATACCCATCTTGCAGCGTATCTTATTAATATCTGCATTCTTATCGGTTATGTTGATTCCTTCAAACCAGATCTCACCTGCGGTAGGAACCTCAAGTAGGTTCAGACAGCGTAAAAAGGTTGACTTTCCGGAACCGGAGGGTCCTATCACTACTACCTTTTCACCCTTTTGGATCGTCTCATTGATGCCGTTTAGCACCTGCTGTTGACCGAAAGCTTTCTGTAAATTTTTAGTGACGATCACCCTTAGCCAACCCCCTTTCAAAAATATTTAACAGCTTAGTTAAGCCCATTACCAGTACGAGATAGCATGCTGCTGCGATTATTAAAGGCGGCAGGATGTCCCAGGTTCTGGACCCCACATATTGAGCTGCTTTTGTTAAATCCGTTACCGCAATAACGCCAGCCACAGAGGTCTCCTTAATCAATACGATAAACTCATTGCCAAGTGCAGGCAGGATGTTACGGATTGCTTGGGGCAATATAATTAACTTCATTGTCTGAAGATAATTAAGTCCTAAGGATCTACCGGCTTCCATCTGACCGCGGTCTATGGATTCAATACCGGCACGGATAATCTCCGCCACATAAGCACCGGAGTTAATACCAAAGCACACTGCTCCGACCACAAGCTCGTTTGTATTACGGGATGTAAAAATCAGATTGTAGATAATCAATAGCTGTACCATCAAAGGTGTTCCGCGAATGATATTGATATATACATTACATATTGCTACCAGCCATCGCATCTTAGAATTCATGGCAGTGACCTTAACAATTGCTACCAGTACGCCGATGGCACTACCTAAAAGGATTGCAAAGAAGGATATCAAAAGTGTAATCTTCAAACCATCCAGGTATGCCAGATATCGCTGATCCGGAATTATCGCATTATAAAAGTGTTCGCGCAAACTCTCTAACAATTTCCTACCTCCTAATAAAACATTTATTCATATAAACAAAGACAGAGGCTGTTGATATTGATAACAGCCCCCGGTTACTCAGTGAGAATTCGACACGAACTACTATTTTGTATGATTTGCCGTAAATTCTTCAATCTTACCATTATCCTTTAAATCCTGGATTACCTTATTGATGTCCTCCAGCAACTCTGCATTGCCCTTCTTTACTGCAATTGCATACTTATCCTGGAATAATGCTCCGTCAAGAATTGCTAATTCCGGATTTGCTGCTATTAATTCTTCCGCAGGGAATTGGTCCATAACGATGCAATCAATTTTGCCATTCTTAAGATCCTCAGCTGCCTGAGCAAATTTAGTATAGCGCCTTACTTCCTTTGCTGCGAGACCGGAAACATAAAAATCAGCGATATTTCCCTGTTGAACACCTACCACCTTATCCGTTAAATCATCATCCGATACAGCGCTGACTGCAGGTGTAGCCTTATTAACCACAACGACCTCTGTTGAATCAACATAATCAATTGAGAAATCCATAACCTTTTTACGCTCTTCATCCACAGATACACCGGCAGCTACGAAGTCAACGGTTCCATTCTGTACTGCAAGCAGTGCACCATCGAAATCCATATTCCTGATTTCAAGCTTTTTCCCCATTGCATCGGCAATTGCCTGAGCAATATCCATATCAACACCTACAACCTCATTACCCTCCATATACTCATAAGGAGCGAAGCCAGCTTCGGTTCCGACAATCAAGGTATCGCTTTCCTTTTTGCCACAGCCGACAAACATAGTAGCAGTCAGTGCTGTAACTACAATCATACTAACAATTCTTTTCTTCATATCATATCGCCCTTTCTCTGATGCCTAAAAGTAAAATCTTATTTCTTAATGACTGACTTAATTTTGCTTTGTTCATCCTCGGATAAAATCCCATCCTGATTCAGAATCACAATCAATCGGTCATCAATATTTGCTACCAGCTTCATATATGAAGTATCCTTACTCTTAACGATGTCAGGTACATCAAATATCTGTTCCTCTTCAAACTGAACAATCTCGGACATTTTATCTACTTCATAAGCTATTTGGATACCATTTGAGGTCGTGATAATAAATCTGGTATCATCATTTGGCTGGGTATCCGCTAAACCGAATTTTCTACGAAGACTGTAAACCGGGATCACATCGCCTCTAAGCTTAATAATACCTTTTAGGTTATTCGAAAAGCTTGCCACCGGTTCGATGTTCATAAACTTCTCGATGATATTAACTTCCATAATATCCATTCCGTACTCTCTGTCTCCAAGCATGAATACTGCCTGTTTTGTTTGCACTGGTACCCCTCCTTTTAGGATTCTTTGCTGGTGTTGTTTTGTGCGTTCCATTTTAAATATGCGTTTATAAATGGATCCAGATTACCATCCAATACGCTGATGGCATTTCCGACTTCCTCATTTGTACGATGATCCTTTACTAAGGTATAAGGTTGCATCACATAGGACCGAATCTGATTGCCCCAGGCGATGTCCTTCACTTCACCACGGATACCTGAGATCTTCTCAAGGTTCTCCTGCTGCTTTAAAAGATACAGCTTGGCCTTCAGCATCTTCATCGCCTTATCCTTGTTCTGCAGCTGGGAACGCTCATTCTGACATTGCACTACGATATTCGTCGGCAGATGGGTAATACGAATGGCAGAGGAGGTCTTATTAACATGCTGGCCACCGGCTCCACTAGACCTAAAGGTGTCAATCCTCAAATCCTCTTCATTAATCTCTATTCCCATATCCTCCTCAATATCCGGCATTACATCACAGGATACAAAAGAGGTCTGTCGTTTTCCCGCAGCATTGAAGGGCGAAATACGTACTAATCTGTGTACACCTCGTTCGGATTTTAGATAACCATATGCGTTCTCACCACTAATCTCCAGGGTTACCGATTTTAGACCTGCTTCTTCTCCCTCGAGAAAATCAATCATCTCTGACGAAAATCCCTTTTTATCAGCCCATCTCTGGTACATACGGCATAACATACTGGCCCAGTCACAGCTCTCTGTTCCGCCGGCACCCGCATGTAAGGTAATAATTGCATTATACTTATCATAATCACCGGACAAAAGGGTCCTAAGCTTAAGCTCCTCCAGGTCCTTAATAAAAATATTCAAGGCTTCTTCAATCTCAGGAAGCAAGCTGGCATCGTTCTCTTCATAGCCCATTTGTATCAAGGTCTGAACATCCTCAAAATCCCTCTTCAGATGATTATATTCATCGATGGTATCCTTGAGATTCTTCAATTCCTTCATATAGCCCTGTGCTTTGTCGTTATTATCCCAAAACCCGGGTTCTTCCATGGTTTGTTCAATTTCTCTGACTCTTAGACTCTTATTAGCCAGGTCAAAGTGAATCCCCCACTTCAATCAATGGCTTATCGTAAGTACTTAATGTATATTTATACTGATCTAACTCA
>JAEZKL010000134.1 GCA_023415475.1 Bacillota bacterium
CCATTAGCCCCAGTAATAAGTATTTTCATTATTTTGACTCCATTTCTCGATCCGACACGTAATTTATTCTTAATAATCTTCCAAATCGTTTAAAAACCGGCTTGAATTTTTTTGGCGTATATTCTGAGAAAAAACATTTCGAGTTATATTTTATAGTGTCTTGGATTGAAAGTTGCGATCTAACTGATACGTCAATATAATAATCCTGTCTCTTAAAAACCTTTATCGCTCTTCTCAAATATTTACTTTGCACAACCGCATGCGTAATTTCAAGTATATTTCGCTTATCTGCTATACAGTTGATGCCATTTTTGTTATGCTGCTTTTCTTTAAGTTGATTAAGCTCAAATATCCATGCATTATAATTATCAGATCCTACCAATTTCGACAAAAACTCTGCGCGCCAAATAGCTGGTTGTAAACTTATCCCATATTCACTCTCACGATCAATTACAGATAAGTACTTTATTCCTCTAAATGGTTTTCCCTTTATATGCGTTTGATTCAAAAGTTTGCAATAATCTAAGTGGTATGCATTCATCAAATTAACAAGTTCCGATATTTTCGTACCATCAACAAATGCTGTAGTAAAAAAATCTTCCAACAAAAGAACAACATACTCTGTATCAATAGATTGCAAAGAATTAATGACCTTTTTACTCCATTCCGCATCTTCACCAGCAGGCAGAACAGTAACGCCATCATACTCAATATTAAGCTTGTTAGTTGCTAAATAAGTTTTAGGCCTATCACCCCAATACTTATTTAGCAATGTAAAATAATGATCCCAAACATCCTTATATGGATCATAACCGATTATCAATAAGGATATATTATCATAATTAGAATTCATGCAAACTCCTTACTTTCCAAAAAAATACCTAACTCGAATTCTATTAATTTGGAATTTTTATTATTTCATTTTACATTTCGTCATAGTCGCCATGCTTAATTTCTTTCATAAACCCAAAAGTCTTCTAAAAGTTTTACTTTACAATAAGTATACGCAATTCCTATATTGTTTATCTTATCCTTAACCCTTATTTTCCAGCTGAATGTGTTAAGAATTTAACTGCAAGGATAATGTTAGCATCTAATCTAATTACATTGGGCTTTATAATAGATATTTCTTCAGTGCATTAAATATAAAACAACACAAATTGAATACTGCAGATATCTTATTAATATTCTCGTCCTGTGTTTGTATCTCCCAAACTTGGCGGATACTATCAAACTTATTAGATGACAGCGAATTGCTGACAACTCTATACCTCACCAGCACTACATTAATTCCTCGAGCAACCGTTCCATATCTAAGGAGTTTAAGCCAAGTCGCATAGTCCTGCCCACCCCTCCTTAAGTGCATTCTGAAATCTCCCAGAACGGCTCTGTCAACCACAACAGACGATGTGGCAATTATCGTGTTGTGTAGCAGATAATTATAATCGCAGGTTTCTTTGATCTTACGTTTCCGCTTGATGAGCTTACCATTTCCATCAATCATCTCAATAGCCGTATAGCAGAATGGAGTTTTCTTTTCTTTCATGAGTTCCAACTGCTGCTCAATCTTATCCGGCATCCACTCATCATCACTATCAAGGAATGCAACATATCTACCTTTTGCCAATTCAAGGGCTTTATTTCTTGCATATCCAGCACCCTTATTCTTTTCCTGCAGATGGTATACAATCTCTGGATGTTCTTCCTGGTACTTGGCAATAATTTCTGCAGAGCGATCAGTTGAACAGTCATCGACCATTACGATCTCTAAATCTTTATAGGTCTGTGTAAAAATTGATTTTAATGTGCGGTCAATATATTCCTCAACATTATATACCGGAATAATCACTGATACCGTATTCTCTGCGTAATATCTTTCCATATTCTCATCCTTATATTTGACTTATTAGTAAATCGGTGTAATCCAACTCTTAAACTCTTCAGACTTGCCACAGACTGCATCTAAGTATGCCTTGTGGAGCCTAGTCGTAATCTCTCCCGCCACACCATTACCAATATCATACTTGTCTATACTCAGTACTGGTGTAATTTCCATTGCTGAGCCACAAAGGAACGCTTCATCACAAGTATATAGCTCAGTACGATCGATACTTCTCTCAATTACTTCAATCCCTAATTTCTTTGCCATCTTGATAATTGTGTCTCTTGTAATGCTTTCGAGGACATTGTCTGTAAGTTGAGGAGTAACCAATGCTCTGTTTTTGATGATAAACAGGCAAGAACCCGGACCTTCTGCAACCTTACCAACTTCATTTAGGAAGATACATGTATCATAGCCATTCCTAAGTGCTTCTCTCTGTCCAACACGGCTGTTGATATAGTTTGCACCACACTTAATTCGTGGAGAAAGCGTCGTATCACTGATTCTCCTCCATGAAGTAATGCAACAGTTTAAGCCTTTCTTGTTGTACTCAGCGCTGGTCTTTCCTTTTGGAATAGGTGCCACAAACATATCTACAGGTTCCGCAGAGCTCCAGGAACCAAATCCATCAACAAAGAGCGTCTGGCGAACAGAAAGATTTTCATCATACTCATTTGCCTTAATGACATCAATCAGAGCCTTTTTTAGATCTTCTTTCGTGTAAGGGCAATCAATCTGAATTAACCTAGCCGACTGGAGAAGACGATCATAATGGTCATCGAGGCGGAAAGCATATAACTGCTTGTCATCTTCATTCCAGTAACAAGGAATACCTTCAAATACATTCAAGCCAAACTGTGATGTCGGAGCAAGAACATTAATCTTAGCATCGTTAACGGTCAGAATTTCACCCTTAAACCATATCAACCTATTTGCTACATCTGTCTTCATTGTAAATACCTCGAACCTTTTTTACATATTTTTTGTATCATGTTTACTATTGTATTTATTTACTCTACATCTGGCAGGTGCGCAAGCCTGATGATTTCTAGTTCTGCAAACTTGGCCGCCTCGGTATTGTCCATTAATTCATCAGCTTTATTCTCGTAGATGTCCTCTTTTTTAAAAACCTTTGTGACTGTTTCAATTAGGATCTTGGTATCCTCAATTACTCCCATTTTCCTAAACATATCCACATACTCGTTATCGTATGTAACTTTGTCATCCCAGCTGATATCATTTCTGCCTTTAACTTGAGCAAGACCTGTCAGTCCTGCTTTTACCTCAAATCGTTTCTTATATTTGTTGTTCAAGGTATCAAAATCTCCGAGTTCGTATGTCACACATGGTCTCGGACCAACGACTGACATATCTCCCTTCAGAATATTGAAAAGCTGCGGAAGCTCATCAAGGCTACTATTTCTTAAAAAACGCCCCATCTTTGTGACTCTTGGGTCATCATTATAATTGAACAATCCTACACCCATTTGCTCAGCATCGACAATCATTGATCGAAATTTCAACATATTGAAAACTCTTCCATTTTTAGTCCGTCTTCTCTGTTTGAAAAAAATAGGACCTTTTGAATCAAACTTAATTGCTATTGATATACCTATAAACAACGGAATAAGGATAACCAATACAATAGCAGATGAAGCAAAGTCAAATATCCGTTTTAAACATAGATTTAATCTGTACATATCCACACCTCTTTCTTTTTAATCAAAATTAAAGGTATGAAATAAATCATCAAAACACTCGCCCCGCTTGATTACTTCAATCTTCTCTCCTGTAATATCAAGGACAGGGAAGTTCGGCAATATAAACGGAGGCTTTAGGACCACAGAGTATGACCCAGCATTACCAAACACAACGATATCACCAACAGCAAGCCAACCAACATAATGTCGATAAATATAATCTGACTCAATGCAGGTAAATCCACCGACGTCTAATTCATTATAATATTTTTGCTCAGCTCCTATAGAAAAGACCTCGATGGGAGGATTCTTCTTGTTGAAAGTAGGATTGATGTTATATATACTTCCTAGGACTGTCGCTATTGCTTTACCACGAACATTTTTTATGTTTACAATATTAGAAACAAATTGCATACAGTCACCTACCAGTGCACTACCGGGTTCAATAAGCAAAAGTGGCTTTTTCTCTCCTTTAAAGTGTTCCGCAAAAAGCGGAGCCACAGTCTGCGCATATTCTTCATAAGTTGGAATCTCAGAATCGAACTGTGCCTTCAATGAATCTGACATCTTTCCAAAAAGACCACCACCTAGATCAATATGATCTGGAACAATACCAATCTTATCGAGTAGGGAAAGCATACCCTCTGCTCGAGATTTCCATGTATCAAGTCTTCTTGTTGCAAAGTGACATTGTATTCCAATTAAGTAAATATTCTTTGTTTCCTTTACTAAAGTCAGAACCTTCTGGAATTCTTCATCCTCGATATCAAAACCAAAACGCGAAACAACACCATCATTTACATCAAAATTAACTCTGATACCAACTTTTAGCGAATGATTCGGATACCTTTCTGCAATATCACGAACAATATCAATTTCATAAGATGAATCAATATTGATTGTACCACCAAGAAGAAGAAGTTCTTCAACCTTCTTCATATTCTTGTATGGACCATTCCATATAATCTTCTTTGGTTCAACACCGACGCGGAATGCTATTTCCATCTCCATATCGGATACTACCTCTGCATAGCCCCCCAATTCATTTACAATACGGCAAAGCTTCGGTGTATAGTTTGTTTTGTATGAGTACGCAATATTAAAATTTGAATATATGTCTGTAAAAGCCTTTTTCAGTTCAATAAAATTCTTCTTAAACTGTGCTGAATCAAGAAGATAAAAGGCTTCTCCATACTGCTTAGTTAAGTTTATAAGTGTATCAATGCTTAAGCCTGTCATTATTTTATCTCCTTTATTGCAGATACAACTTTATTTACACATTCAACTACTTCCACTTTATTTGCTTGATAAACACTTTGTCCAACATTGGCCGCGTATTCTTCAAACTCACGAAGAACTTTCATATTAATGTCAAGCACTCTATCTATTTCATCAATATTATCGATTTCTGCATTATTGCAGAACGTTCTTGATAGAATTGC
Source organism: Bacillota bacterium (assembly GCA_023415475.1). Taxonomy (GTDB): domain Bacteria; phylum Bacillota; class Clostridia; order Lachnospirales; family Lachnospiraceae; genus Mobilitalea. The sequence continues at coordinate 5,025 of JAEZKL010000134.1, forward strand.
TCTGGTTGACCCCAACCGATAATGTTCCAATACGATTTTCTCAGCAGGAAGCATTCCCTCCCCAATCTTTGCAATTCCTCCAAAACCATAAGGAATGCCAGCAGCTTTGAACCTGTTGCACAACATCTCAACTGTTCCATTTGATAGCAGTTCAAACATAAATGTCATTCCAAAACTGAGATGTAGGTCATTTAGTCCTACATGAATCTCGTCAATTCCAGGAAGCTGAATTACCGTATTGATGCACTCTACAGCCTCTTTGGTCTCAAGAAGAAGCGTAGTCTTAGTGCGTCCACCTACTGCATCAAGAAAGTTCTGCACTTCTTCTACGCATGTCCACATTGGTAGCATAATTATATCTGCTCCTGCTTTTACAACACTATCAATTTCCTTCCAGGAATTCTCATTCCACGGATTGACTCGCACCAGTATTTCAGCTTTCGTCAACAACTGCTTAATAACTCCAATGTCCTCAACCTTATGTTTGGACTTGACTGTATTCATATTCTTTTGACGCTCTTCTTTTCCATGAGTTTCCAAATCAATCCATATACGATTTATACCATGCTTTTCTGCGACCAAGGCAATTTCAGGATTATTTGTTATGTACATTAATAATAAAGCCATTTATTCCACCCTTTGTAATTTATCAAAAACACCATTACTTTTCGGCATGTTTAATTATCAATACTTCCGTAGTGAATATTTGTTTCCAAGATTCCGTTGTAACCTATAATATTTCCGTATTAGCATTTCAATAATACCACTGTAGAATTTATATTACAAGTAAATTTCACATCATACATTATCTTACCCAAGCTGTACCATTGCTAACTTTATGCCAAAATCAAGTGCTACTGTGTTTGAACCTAAAGCCCGACTTTGCCTCCTCACCATACCATTTCTAGCTTTCTTCGAGAGCACTATTTTTAATGCTTCAATACTATCAAAGAGGCATCGAGAGGTTCACGTTTCCTAAGTTATAATAGTGAAGGTGGACAGAACAAAATATCATACTCACTAATAATTTGGCCTTAAGTATAATTTAACTACTTCGATATTAGAAATCGAAACAGTTGCACGATATACATCAACTCTGTTTTCTAGTACTCTTTAATTCAATAACAATTGTTCTGAGTAGAGTAACTCAATAAAAAAATATTACATATATACTACATCACTCATACGAGGAAAGAGAAACAATATTCCATCCACATACCCTTTTTTATACCAGAATAGTCTATTTTTCATTTACGATTTTTTATAATTATAAGTTGGAACGATTTCTCTGATTATCTTTCTAATCTCATGTGGTTCCCGAGGACACAGTTCCTTCAACTCTTCTAATTGCTCCAGAAACTTATCCTCGTCAATTTCAATTGGCTTACCGATATGTATTAATTTATTCTCAGTATTATCCAAACCCTCCTCATCCATCAAAAGTTCTTCATACAACTTCTCACCCGGTCGAAGACCCGTGAATTCTATCATTATATCCTCATTTGGCTTATAACCTGATAATCGGATCAGGTTCTCCGCCAAATCGAGTATCTTCACCGGCTCACCCATATCCAGAACAAATATCTCACCACCCTTAGCATAAGCTCCTGCCTGAAGCACCAGTGATACCGCCTCAGGAATAGTCATGAAGTAGCGTATAATATCAGGATGGGTTACGGTTACGGGACCGCCTGCTGTAATCTGTTTTTTAAACAATGGAATGACACTGCCATTAGAGCCAAGTACATTACCGAACCGGACTGCCACAAATTCTGTATTGGAACGATTATTATAGGTTTGTATAATCATCTCACAGATACGTTTGGAAGCGCCCATAATATTTGTCGGATTAACCGCCTTATCCGTTGAGATCATTACAAATCTCTCAACGCCGTACAAGTCAGCTGCCTGAACAGTCTTCCAGGTTCCTAGAACATTATTCTTAATTGCTTCATTCGGACTATCCTCCATCAACGGTACATGCTTATGCGCAGCCGCATGATATACGATTTGAGGACGATAGGTCTTGAATATATAATTCATTCTTGCTGAATTACGAACAGATGCGATTAATACCACCAAATCTAATTCCGGATACTTTTTCTTTAATTCTTGTTGAATATCATAGGCATTATTTTCATAGATGTCAATAATGATCAACCGTTTCAAATTCTTTGAAGCTAACTGTCGACACAGCTCACTGCCAATTGATCCTCCACCACCGGTGACCAAGACAACCTTTCCTTCTACATAATCCATAATGGAATCAAGATCAACCTTTATAGAATCTCTTCCTAATAAGTCCTCAACTTCAACGTTACGAAGATTACTGATTGAAATTTCATTATTCATAAATTGATATATTCCGGGAAGAATTTTTAGCTCACAGTTTGTCTGATTACATATCTCCACGATTTCTTTGATGGTCTTCTTCGATACCGAGGGCATCGCTATAATGATTTCTTTAATGTTGTAAATGTTTACACAATCAAGGATATTGTCTCTGGTACCGGTAACCTTAATACCATGTATGTAACTCCCCTGCTTCTCCGGTGCATCATCAATAATGCATTTTACAACTGTATTATTGATATGTTCACTGGTATTGATCTCTTTGATGATAGCATTCGCTGCACTGCCCCCTCCGATAATCATTACATTTATTGTGTCATCATTTGCTCGAATGGGCCGGAATACAGAACGTACAAAACGATAAGAGAAACGTACTCCCAAAGTGAATAGAAGTAATACCCCTGCATAAAGGAAATAATAACTTCTTGGAATCGGATAATCTAATATGCGCATGCCAAAGAACTGAAGGATAGCAGAGATGATACAGGCCGAGAACACATTCTGCATCTCTATCACGCTTGCATATCTCCACAAACTGTGATACAGCCTTAACAGATAGAAAATGATTAGAGTTATAACAACATTAATCGGTATATATTTCCATACGCTTTCGATAAATATAGAATCTATTTTATCTTGGTCCAGATCAAAGCGTAATAACAGACCCATTCCATTCGATACAACAATTATTACAATATCGCATAGTAGTAAAAACAATCTTCTGATAGCTAATTTTTTATCAATAATTTTTTGAAACATATTTCCTCCCATGTATATCTGTATTTATACGTACAAAAAGAACCAAAAATCATAAGCTTTTACTTATGAATGAGGCTCCTTTTTCTTCTACATATTTTGTTCCTGATAGCTCTTATTTAGCTGGTTATGATAAGCTATCATTCTGGCTTTATAATTATTTTTCATATCGTTTCGTTCCACTTCTGTCATATTCATATAAGTTTCATAATTCACGTCGCAACGCTCTAGGACACTACCGCAATGGAAGCAAATAGCATCCGGCTTTCTGGATACCATTCTCAAGTTATAACAGTTCGGACATATGTATATGCGTAGCATGTTATCACCCTCCTAATATTCGCTAAACATCATTATACTATGTTTGAGCTCGAATGTAAACCTTTTGAGAGGATTTTGTATATTTTTGTATATTTATAAAATTTATGGCTGTAGGATATGCTAAGATTAATGATATGCTCTTTTCTAGGTAGACAATTGAAATAATAAAACTTGTTACTTAGGAGAGCGCATATCAGTACCACTGAGCATGGACTACAGCCTTCTGCTTCTGATTCATGACAATAGATTGTCCGTGATGTTTGCTTTTTATCATTAAATATTACTGTTTAATCTTAATATCCATACTCCCGGAGCGGAAGCCCTCCAGATCCAAGGTAATATAG
>JAEZKL010000153.1 GCA_023415475.1 Bacillota bacterium
CTTCTAAGCCAAGCTTCTCTACTCTAATGATATCGCCTTCCGCTACCTTGTACTGTTTTCCACCAGTTGCAATAATTGCGTACATATTGGCACCTCCTATTATCATTACTCGCCAACTACGGTGTCCATCCTCAAAAGCTGTTAAAAGCTTTTCGGCATAGAGCTTAAACCTCATTGTGCGGCACACTAAGTTATAGTAGCATAAACGAATATATTTGTCAAATAATATTTACAATCTGTCCGTTTATTTCTTGACCTTTAGTCTCTTTCCGGTAAGCTCCTTTACCGTCAGCTCCATTACTTCAGTCACCCTAAGAACCTGCTCCGGGAAATTACATTCATTTTCTCCGTGATATTGCTCCATCAAGACAGTCAGACCAAAGACCTTCTCCTCGTCCTCTACAATTCTCAGTATTCCGTTGCCACAGACACTCTCATATTCCATGGTACAGGTGCCGTTATCACGCATAACCAGATTATGGTTGCAGTCCAACTCAAAGCCCACCTTCGGATTCTTACGAAGCAGATCCAGCTTCGTGCCTTCCTTGGCTGCATGGAAGTACAGCTTAAAATCAGCTCCATCGAAGGTCACACCAAAATTCATAGGAATAATATATGGATACTCCTTCCCAAAGAATGCAATTCGACACACATCACAGTTCTTGATGATACCGTATATTTCGTTCAAATCCGTAATCTCTCTGTCCTGTCTTCTCATGGTTCATAATCCCTTTCCTGTCTTGATTTCTCATCATTCTATTCCGATTATAGAGTATGACCCTATAACTGTCAAATGCAGCATTTATGTTGTATTTGCAATAAAATTATCGATTGACACATTTTAACATAATAATTATAATGAAGCTATGATTTATAGGAGCTGGAGCTTTTAATTCAGCCAATATTAATCATACATAAAAAAATATGAAAGGGTGGTTGTTTGTTAAGTGTGTCTGTAATGGGGGTTATAACTAAATAGTTTTGGCGATATAGCAGCTACTGTTGTGCTAACTTGTTCTCAGCACGGCGGTAACATAGCGGAGAGGTCCGCTTTCTTTTTGTTGCTATTTTAAACGCCTGCCTTACAGATTGCTTCAAATACCATCGAATCCTATGCTTTCCCGAATCGTGGCAATAGTGTCACGATTTTTTCATGGAACTATATATATCAATACTTGATATTATCGATACGATACGAGGATTTCCTCCTCTTATCTCTTCGAATGATCAAGATTATTGTTGTATACTGTTGTAGTTTTTATGACCCGCTGGGAGCAATCTTCGAACTGTGAATAACAGGTAAGGCAGATTGTATCCGAGCGGGTCTTTTGAATCAAAAAATTTATTGCCGGAAAGGGAATATAACAAAATGAATATGATTGAAACAAAAAATCTTACAAAGACATATCAGCGTTTTACCAAGGAGCCGGGGTTAAAGGGCAGCATCAAATCCTTATTTAAACGCGAATTTGTAACAAAGACTGCGGTTTCCTCCTTCGACCTTACAGTCAGTGAGGGGGAATTCATCGGTCTGATCGGACCGAACGGAGCCGGCAAGACAACACTGGTTAAGATGTTAACCGGTATCATTGCACCGACCTCAGGAGATATCTCCGTCGTCGGCTACTATCCGAATAAGCTGGAGAATTCATTTAAACTGAATTATGCCGTTGTCATGGGTCAGAAAAGCCAGCTGTTCTTTGATCTCTCCGCAGCGGACACCTTCCTCTTATTCAAGGAGCTATATCATATTCCTGACAAGGAATATCAGGATAATCTAGACTACTTCATCGAACTGTTTGGAGTCGCTGATCTGTTAAATGTGCAGGTACGTACCTTGTCTCTCGGTGAACGGATGAAGCTGGAGCTGATTGTCGCACTCCTGCATAATCCTAAGATACTATTCTTGGATGAGCCGACCATCGGATTGGATGCCGTTGCTCAGAAGCAGATCCGTCGTTTCCTAAAAGAGGTGAACGAAACGAAAGGAACTACCATTATCCTTACCTCACACTATATGGAAGACATAAAATCCTTATGTAAACGTTGTGTTGTGATTAATGGTGGTATGAAGCTCTACGACGGTGACACGGACCAATTATTTGCCAAATATCAGACTCACAAGAAAATTACGATATCCATGGAGAAGGAGGAAACCTGCTCTCTTAATCAGGAGCATACCCTTCTGGAAGCAGTACCCTATAAGATATCCCTGTTGGTAAGGAAGGAGCATTCTCAGGAGTTATTAAGGGATGTCCTCAGCCGCTACGACTTAAATGACATTTCTATTGAGGAAGAAGATATCGGAAATGTAGTGGAGCGCATCTACAATGATAAATCTGGTGCGTTAACAGCTGCATCAATAATGCAGCAAGGAGGTGTAAATGAATAAATATCTCGAAATATCGAAAATTACCTTCAAGACTCAGTTAGCCTGGCGGTTCGACATTGCGGTCAATGTAGTATTTACCATCGCCAAGATACTCTTCGCCTATATTCTATGGCAGGGAATATTTGATCATCGTTCCATGGTAGCAGGCTTCACCTTTGATTCCATGCTGTCCTACTATATTATCAATTCCTTCCTGTCACAGTTAGATATGTCCGACAAGGTAAGTGATGAACTAAGTAACCGGATTCGCACCGGCACCTTCTCCAAATATATGGTTATACCGGTGAATATTCAAGGATATTTTCTTGCCCAGACCGCCGGCACCTCCGTGTTTTACCTGATCTTCAATCTGATTGCGGCTGTGGTATGGATCTTTATCTTCGGTATCCGCTTTACCTTTACCAACAGTCTCTGGTTGATTCTGGCGGCGTTCGTATTTGTATTATTAGGTCTTATCTTTATGATACAATTGAATTATTTCCTGGGCTTACTAACGCTTAAATTCCAGGATATCTACCTGTTCCTGATGATTAAGAATAATCTGGTTGCCTTTATTGCAGGAACCTTAATACCGCTAGCACTGCTCCCGGAGATTGTACTTCAGATTATGCGGTATTTTCCGTTTTACTATTGTTCCTATCTTCCCTCCATGCTGTTGATTGGAAGAAATGTAGATGAAATCGGCTTGGGCCTGATCACACTCACGACTTGGGTGCTGATTTTTGTAGGTATTAACAAAATAGCTTATGGAAGGCTTCGCGTCAGATATGATGGGGTGGGTATATAATGA
>JAEZKL010000166.1 GCA_023415475.1 Bacillota bacterium
TATATCCAATTTCTTTTAATGATGACAACATTTGTTCCATCAAAGCTGTACCTATTCCATACCCACGATATTCTTTATATAGAGATATTGCAAATGATGGGGTTTCATCATCAATATGACCATAATCATTCATAATTCGTACCCAGACTGCTCCCACAACTTTTCCGTCAACTTCAGCAACGAAACAATGATCATCTTTTTGTTTACCAAAATCAGATACATACACCTGTATATCTGGTTGATTTATAATGCTTTTTGGTATTTAATAATGTAAATCGTATCTTCCTAGTGCTTCGGAGGAGATAACTCCTTACCAATAACTATCATCTTCAACAGCTGTTTAGCTTCATATACTTCATGTGCATTACATGGATGGCTTTCATACTGTTCTATCTTATTTTCATAATAATCCAAACTGAACAAAATTAAGCTCATTTTATTTTCTCCTGTAAATTTATCTGTTTCATTCTTTTATATTATCATGACCTTTATAAACATATGGGAATTTCATATTACATCGCAATTACCACCGATTACGAATAAACTATACATCTATTTTGAATTTGTTATTAATTTAAAAAACAATCCCAGTCTTGTTTGTTACCTCAGCATTGATTGAAAAGCTTTGTTTCCCATCAACAGTTTCTAATGAAAAACTTATACCATTCTTAGAAGCCGTATAACGCACAAAAGTTCCCGAACTATCTTTGGAAAGTTCATATCCCATTTCGCTAAATATCCTTTCAAACTCATCATAGGATGAATCAACAGTCAATCCGTATACAGTAATATTGGGGTCGTTGAAATCAATCGATGTTATATATTGACCACCATCTGAATAGTCCGGCCATGCGGTAATCATATATTTTACATAATATTCCGGATCAACTTCATATCCATCTTCATTCAATTCTGGCAGATAACCGGAACCATAGTATTGTTCTGCACCAAACCACCCAATGATTTCATAGTAATCAGAAAAATCTACATCTTTAACATCCTGTGTAATCCAGAACTCAAGATTTGTGTCTTCTGGCATTTCGAGAGTTGTTTCTTTATCAGAGCACGATGAAAAATCAACAAGAACCATAATTAAAACAAGGATAAAAGCGATTTGCTTCATGTGTTTATCTCCTTTAAATTCTTTTTGTCATTAATTATATAGAAATCCATGGATCGTAATTGATAACAATTGTGAAGAGACATAATTACATTTAAATATCTTAATATCCTGGGAAGTTCGATTTACTCTATAAAATGGAGCTTGCTGAAATCTACTAGCTATAAATCCAGTTTCTTTTCAATGCATACCAGATTTACTCCCGCCAAGCCGTTGAAAACGCACGAAGTAATGCCGATTTCTTTATATCCAAAATTCTTATACATTGCTCGCGCACGAGCATTAATAGCGTTAGTATCAATTCTTAAGTAAGGACAATTGTTCTCTCTTGCATGCTGCTCATAGAACTCCACCATCTTCCTTCCGTAGCCGTGTTTTGTCACAGAAGGCTCCACAACAAGGGTATGCATCACCATCACTTGGTCATCAACCGCAGGATATTCCCACTGACAGTTCTTATATTCAGGAAGCTGCTCCTTGTTCAGACGCATTGCAGCGACAATATCTCCGTCTTCCTCCATAACAAATAGATCATCATTTTCCAATGCTGCAACAGCCGTATTCCTGGTTGGATATACACCTCTCTTCCAGCCGGTGGTACATTTACACTTCTCTTCTTCCTCTATAATATGTTCAAAAATCCGTGCTACCATATCTATATCTTTCGGTTTCGCTTTTCGTATTATATTCATACCTGCACTCTCCATTCACGCTATTGTATCGTATTATTGCTATTATCTGTAGTTCCTGTCATCCATACATAATTACTTACTAAATGTCAACTATAAAATTTTATACCAATTTAGTGTATTTTAACATAATTCCTTAACTTATTCCACCAATTTCCATCCTATACTTTTCAATTCTATTCAACAATCACAAATATCACAATTCTCATTACATAAAAAATAGCCAGTATCACATCAATACCGACTACTTTTATTTTTAATATAAAATTACTTTTTTCTAACCGACCATACTATAACCGGACGGAAGGTATAAGTACCCGCTATAAGTTAACCATCACCATCTCTACAATTTGCTCTGTCGAATACTCATCAAGACCATCAACCGTCTTAAGCTCGGCGTCCGGTAGATATGGTTCAGTTACAGAACGGAATTCCTGATCGTAGTTACATCATAACAGCCTAGTTCTTAGCTATGATTTATTATGTTACTATAACCCTAGTAATCGATCACCCTTAATCTCCTCCGGGCTCCAGCTGATTAAAGCGAAATTCCCCTTCGAATGGGCATCAACTTTATTAATCCATTCGATTTCGTTACTAGCTTTAGCCGTTAACAGCTTATTAGAGGTTTCAGTCTGATAAAGGGAAGAATTAATCACCCACCATTTTGTAAATATTTTAGCCCTCTTTAAGTCCTCTTCCAGACGCATTGCCTCATATACCGGGGTAGTTTCCGCTAAAGTTACAATAATGACTTCCGTTTCCTCAGGGTTTCGTAATCTTGGTAATAGCTTTCGTGCTGCTTCCGGAACATCTCCCTGGGAACGCTTCATCTCCTGGTTGTAGCTCTGTGTAGACTCCAGTAATAGTAAGGTGTGTCCTGTTGGAGCTGTATCGATCACTACCACCTGCTCCTCTGCCTTATCTACAATTTCTGCAAATGCCCGAAACACTGCGATCTCCTGAGTACAGGGTGACTTGAGGTCTTCTTCCACATAAGCCACATCATCCTCACTCATCATCTCACGCGCTTTGGCTAAAACCTCTTCCTGATACTTACGAAGTTCTTCCTTTTCATCGATATGGCTTAATGAAATATTATCTCTTTCCTGTATCACGAACCTCAGATGGGCTGCCGGATCGGTTGTGGTCAGATGTACCTTTTTACCCTTAGCAGCCAGACCTAATGCTATGGAAGCGGCGATTGTAGTCTTGCCGACTCCGCCTTTCCCCATCGTGAAGATTACCTTCTTTTCGGTATGATACAAGTCATCAATGACATCCTTCAGCTTATGGATTACGTTAGCCTTCACCGCTTCATCATTAACCTCATAATCATCCTTATCAAGAAAGGCACGGATATGCTTCAGTCCGGTGATATTATATGCACGTAAGGGTATCATATAAGTCTGCATCTCCTTGATGCCTTCAGGAATGCTGATCAAAGACTGTTGCTGCTTTTTAAACAGACTAGAGGAAATCTCGTCATCCTGTTCTGTTAATATACCGTTTATAATCAGTATCTGATTATGAACACCAAGCTCTCCCAGTTCAAGTGACGCCCGTTCCGCTTCCTTCAGAGGGGTTTCTTCCGGTCTGGACACCAGAACCAAAGTAGTCAGATCACTGTTTGCCAAGGTATCTACCGCGTTACGATAGATTTCCTTCTTATCTTCGAGGCCGGATAGTTGCCCTAAGCAGGATGCCCCATGGGTATTCTCACTGATGAAATTACTCCATGCCGAAGGAAGCTGCAGCATCCTTAAGGTATGACCTGTCGGAGCGGTATCAAACAGGATATAATCATAATCCTCTTGTACCCTTGCATCTGTAATGAATTTCGAAAACTCATTGAAGGATGCTATTTCTACCGTACAGGAGCCAGATAGCTGCTCCTCCATATTATTAAGTATTGCCTCCGGTAATAGTCCTCGGTAAGGTGATATTACGCTCTCACGGTATTCGGCAGCTGCCTCAATCGGATCCAGGTTTGCAACAACAAGATTAGGTACTTCCTTAATAGCGATCCCTTTATTATTAAGCAGCGTATGAAATACATCCTGCAAGTTAGATGCAGGATCGGTACTGATTAATAGCACCTTCATCCCGCTATCAGCCAAGGCAACAGCAGTTGCACATGCCGTGGAAGTCTTACCCACTCCACCTTTTCCGGTAAAAAACAAGTATTTCGTTAACTTGATATCCAGTGGATTAAATACTTTCATATTATGTCTACCCTTTCTTCACCCTGTCTATTCCGATGATTAACAGCAGCTTCCTCCGGAACAATCATCTCTGGAACAACAGCATCCACCTTGTTGCTCCTCTTCTTCCTTCACTTCTATTGTCTGCTCACCGACTACGCTCACCGGAATATTTAGATACTCTGCAAATTCTTCATTTGTAGGATAACGACCTGTCATAATGATTTCACCATCAAATACAGCAAGAGGTAACGCTTCCACTCCCTCAGTCTTAATGATATTATTAACTACATTATTTTTAATAAATTCCTGTGGTGCACTAGTCAGATTAAATCTCTCAACCTTCACTCCGTTCTTCTCTAAGGTATTAAGTACTGTTGAAATTCTTAAGAGCTCTGGATCTACACCTACTCCACATAATCCTGTTGAACAGCACATTGCCGGTTCAAAAATCTGCATAGTTTTCATAATAATCTCTCCATTCTTCTCTATATAGATATCTATCTATATGATATATTTTATATAGATAGATGTCAATATCTAATTCATTAAATTAACCAAGATGAATTGACAAATTATTCACTGACCATATATAGAAATACCCATATCTATGCCATTTTATAAGCATATATATGGGTGTGTATTTAATCAATGCTTCTCAAGCTATGTTCACACACATTTTTTCACTAAACTCAACTACATTGATTCTACCATCATTTTTATATGAATAAGAAATTAACATTTATTCCGTCGTTTGTTTTGAAGTTATCTATATAGGTGTCAGGATAAGGAATTCGAGCTCTTGATACAGTAATATATAGAACTATATAAATTCTCATTATCTATCTGAAACATTATACACAATTCTCACATATTGGTTCAACATACTCTTTAATAAAGTCTAATCTATCATTGACCTTTGGCACAAAAAGAGAGGCAATGGAAACTACTATTTTCTTCTTTGTATTGACATAAATCACATTTCCTCCATCTCCCATCGCCGCAAATCCATTCCCATTCTCTACCCACCATAAATATCCATAGGACAAATTGAGTTTTTCCCATCGGCTATGTTCCTTTGTACTCTCGTCTATCCATCTTGTCGATACAATTTGTTTTCCATTCCAGATCCCGCCCTCTAAGTACAATAGACCAATTTTTGCCATATCCATAGG
>JAEZKL010000171.1 GCA_023415475.1 Bacillota bacterium
CCATGATTGGAAAGATTACGGGAATAGCCATCTGCGTAGCCTACCGGAATCGTAGCGACTTTCGTTGGTTTATCGGTTACGTAGGTAGCTCCGTAGCTGATGCCTACTCCCGGTTCCACATCTTTAACATAAATTATATGCGTCTTCAGCTCCATGGCAGGAATAAGACTAATATCCTCCTGGTTCACCATATCGGAGGGATAGATTCCGTAGGTCGCAATTCCGCAACGTACCATATTAAAATAAGCACTGGGAAATTCGATAATGCCTGCACTGTTTGCCATATGCTTGACAGGGATATAGATTCCCTCCTCCTCCAGCATTGTGTTAAAGGCTATAAATCGTTGCAGCTGCTTTTGCGAGTCGGTCTTATCTGTTTCATCTGCTCGTGCAAAATGGGAAAACAGACCTTCTATCTCTATATTGTCAAGAGCTGAGATACGCTTAATCTCATCGACACTTTCTTTGGTATCGGAATAGCCTATTCTCGTCATTCCGGTATCTATCTTAATATGGATCTTTGCTATCTTTCCCTGGCGAAGCGCTTCCTCGGATAAAGCCTTTGCCATATCATATTGAAAAACGGTCTGCGCTACCTCGTGTGATACAACCAGATCATACTGCTCCTTAGGTGTATACCCCAGTACCAGTATCGGCTTGTTAATTCCTGCCTCCCGAAGCTCCAGTGCTTCTTCGATAATTGCCACTCCGTAACAATCAATCTTACCGCTGTCTCCGATTGCCTTCGCCAGCGGAACCGCTCCATGACCATATGCATCCGCTTTAATGATAACCATAAGCTTTGTGGTATCGGTCAGCGTCTTTCTTATCTCAAGTAGATTATGCTTGATCGCATCTAGGTTTACGTTGGCCTGAACTCTATAGTAAGTATTCTTATCCTGCATACTATATCCCTCACTCATCATTCCCTTTTGTCACTCCTTACTATACAAAAATATAAGTAATACTTCATATTTGTATCATCTATTCATAATCAATGAGTACCTTTTCAATAGAACCTATAATATCACTTGCCATCATAGAATAGCTTCCTTTTTCCCTTGTAGCCTCGTCGCCTGCCATACCGTGAATGTATACTGCCAGACAAGCAGCTTCATAAGGCTCCATCCCCTGTGCAATCATAGCTGCTATGATTCCGGTTAAAACATCCCCGCTGCCACCGGTAGCCATACCATGATTTCCGGATACATTAATATAATATCGATTGTCGCGGGCAACGATCGTTCTGGCATCCTTGACCGCATATATCAACTTATTATTATAAGAACATTGACGGGCAGTGTCAATCAGATTATTCGCGATATCAGAAACCGGAAGACCTAATAGCCTGGATAATTCCATCAGATGAGGAGTAAGAATGGTCCCTGCAGGTAACAGGTCACTCAGCGTGCTAAGCCTTTGCTCCGGCCGATGAGAAGCCTCTTTCCCATGTTCCTCCAACCTCATGGATAATAATGTAATAGCATCCGCATCGATAATAACAGGTACCTTAGCTTTCCTGATCACCGTCTCTACCAGCTCCGCTGAGACCTTGGAAAGCCCCAAACCGGGTCCAACAACAATAACCGTCGCCCAAGTAAGATCTGCGAGTATCTGTTGTTGTAACGTTTCAGCATCCCGGTCCTCGTCATCATATGCCGCAAATAATGCTTCCGGAAGCTGAGCTTGGAGGATAATCCGGTTACATTCCGAAGTAAGCACCTTAACAAGACCCGCACCGCTTCGATATGCCGCCCGTGCGCTTAAACATGCCGCACCAGCCATACCCTTGCTGCCGGCGATAATCAGTACCTTTCCGTAGGTTCCCTTGTGACTATAGTTCTTTCTTTTCGGGAGCCTCTTCAAATCTTCCTTTTGATAATAGATAGTATCTGGTCGGGCTTGTTCCGTAGCCTCCAGGGGAAAGCCTATATCAGCAACTGTAATCTTCCCTGCATATTCGGCGCCGGGATACAGCAACAAACCGATCTTATTATGCCCGAAGGTAACTGTTTCATCAGCCTTTACGGCTACATTCATGACAGCTCCGTTCTCAGCTGATATTCCGGAGGGAATATCCACAGAATATACAACACTCTGATTCTCATTCAGCTTTCTGATTATCTCTTCAAAGACACCGGTTACCGGCTTTGATAGTCCTACTCCGAAAACAGCATCAATTATTATATTATATTCAGAGAGCTTGTTGCTGTTTTCTAATGGGATTTCTAAATTCTTTGCCATCTCCAGCTGGGCCCTCATCTGAGGTGTGCATTTACCTTCCTCACCTATAAAAAGAATTGCAACATGATAGCCCTGCAAAAACAGTATTCTACCAGCTGCAACTCCGTCTCCGCCGTTATTACCCGGTCCGCAGACCGCCAGAATGCGGTCTTCCTTTGTTATGCTTTGCTGCATCACAGACACAAGCTTACTCGCAGCCCGCTCCATCAGCTCCATCGCAGGAATCCCCACCGTATTGACGGTATAATCATCAATCATTTTCATTCTCTTTGAATCCACAGCATACTTCATAGCATACTCCTCCTCTGCTGCTTTTTTCAGTCCAAAACAAATTACCATTCGCTTTGTGAAGAAGATTTTTCTTCACACTGTTTCCTTTTCACCTACTGCGAATGCCGTTGTATATTCCTTCGTATTAGATATGGACACATGAATCGAGGTTATACCAAGCTCCCTTGCTAATGCCTCCGCTTTACCATATAGATTGACAAAAGGCTTACCCTCAGAGGTTCGTAACACTTCAATATCGATGGGAAAGAAGGTTCGAAAACCGGTTCCGAACACCTTTGCAACCGCTTCCTTAACGGCAAAATTATCGGCAGCCTTATTAATATCTTTTTCGATAAGTATAATTTCTTGATCGGTAAAATATCTTTTCAGAAAGCTTTCCTTGTCACATGCCTTGGTAACCCGGGCTACTTCAATTAAGTCAACACCTATTCCGGTTATCATTGTCAGCCTCCAATCCTATTTCATATATATGTTCGGAGAACAAATGAGTCGAATGGCAGCAACAATTTGAAGGTTCATGCTATAAGAGCCTCCCGCCTTCCACAAGCCAAATTGACACCGATCGGTCAGTCATGCCGTGTATGAGAGAAGCTCAATTATCCTTCATTTTATGTTCTGCTCTTATTTACCACCCTGTTCTCTGTCAAATAGCTCCATAATCTCTGCTCCAAGAATGTCATGCATATATGTATAGATTAATGTATTCTTCGCTTCCAAATCTTGCTTAATCAAAATCTTATTCTTAAGTTCCTCTCTGATATTTGCAATCCAATCCGTAACCTCTTTGATCTCATCCTTGTTGTCTTCCAGCTCATGATAAAAAATTTTGATGCTTTCAGCTAAAAGCTCTTCATTCACTAATTTGATCTGGTACGGTATATCAGCTAATTCATCCATTGAAAGATCAATTTTCTCATTTAATTCATTGATATACTGCTTATCCTTATCTAATTTCTTCTCTTTTGTTTTACCGCTCAAATCCTTACTGATATCCATATTATTGACAATATCCTTAAGTAAATTGCTCTTAAGTCGTTTCATGTCCTTAATATCATTAACCAGTTTTCCCTGTTTTTTGAGAAGATTATTAACCTGCTGTTCCAAATCCATGATTGCGGTGGTTTTTAAGTCTTCCGGAAAAAGCTCATGCCATCTGGTGTCCAGGGTTAGTATCGGCAATTTCTTATCTTTAACGATATGGTTAAAATCAATCTTCTTCCCTTTTCTTGCCATATTCAATCTCTACCCTTCTTAGCGAAAAGCTATGATTTCATATCTTCTCTGCCGGATAAGCGATAGGATAACTTCATCAAGCTTTCTGCCAGATGAACATTTTCAACCGTCACATCCTTCGGAAGATTTAAATCAGTAGGCGCAAAATTCCAGATACCCTTGATACCACATTTTGCAAGATCAGCAGCGAGTACCGGTGCCTTCGTTTTAGGTACTGTAATAGCCGCTATATCCACTTTATTATTCTTGATATAACTCTCCAATTCATCAGAGGATCTTACGATAATACCACGAATTTGTGTTCCGATCAGCTTAGGGCTAACATCAAAAATAGCCTTAATCAAAAAGCCTCTTCTTTCAAAATCCACATAATTAGCCAATGCCTGTCCCAGATTACCGGCACCGATAATAATGACATTATATTTTGTATCAAGCCCTAAAATCTTCCCGATTTCAGAATGTAAGTACTCAACGTTGTAGCCATAGCCCTGTTGTCCAAAACCACCAAAATTATTCAGATCCTGTCTGATCTGGGAAGCAGTAACCTTCATCTTTTCACTTAATTCCTTGGAAGAGATACGCACAACATCCTTCTCTAACAGGTCACCTAAATATCGATAATACCTGGGCAATCTATTAATAACTGCTTTAGAAATCTCCTTTTTATACAATGTTTCTCCTCCTTCTCATAGTTTGTTCATAAAGGACTTACTTCACAGTTCTTCCCAAGTATTTCTTAATTTGGAAAATCCTTTATTCGCACTAACATCATATTAATTATATTTGATTGTTAAGAATAAGTCAAATGTATCTGCTCCTTACTTATAAAGCCGAACTTTACTTGTAAAGTTTGATATGCTAAAATATACAGCAGTATAAAGGTTTTTCCCAAGCGAAAAACCATAGAAAGAGCAGGTTTAGTTGACACAGCGGGGCTTAAGCTGTTCTTTCGGATTATTTGCAACCTGGAGGAAATCATGATACTTGCATGTAACAATATAAGTAAGGCTTTTGGTACAACGCAGATTCTATCCGGCGTCTCCTTTCATGTAAATGAACGGGAAAAGGCTGCGAGTGTCGGTATTAACGGTGCCGGAAAGTCCACTTTATTAAAAATAATTATGAAAGAAATGGCTTCGGATGATGGCGATGTTATCCTATCAAAAGGAAGTACCATAGGATATCTGGCTCAGCATCAGAATCTGGCCTCAGACAATTCTATTCTGGCTGAGATGATGACAGTGAAACAGGATGTCATAGACCTTGACCGGAGTATCCGTACACTGGAACAGGATATGAAGCATGCCAAAGGAGAGCTTCTGAACCAAATGCTTACTACCTACACCAGACTCACCCATGAGTTCGAAATAAAGAACGGCTATGCTTATCAGAGCGAGGTAACCGGTATCCTTAAGGGTTTAGGCTTTAGTGAAGAGGATTTTGATAAAAAGGTGAATACCTTATCCGGCGGACAGAAGACACGTATCGCTTTAGGTAAGCTGCTCCTCTCTAAACCGGATATTATATTACTTGATGAGCCGACCAACCATCTCGACTTAATCTCCATTGCATGGCTGGAAACCTTTCTGTTAAATTATAACGGTGCGGTCATTGTCGTAGCACATGATCGCTATTTTTTAGATAAAGTAGTATCTAAGGTGGTCGAGCTTGATAATACCAAGTGTACCACCTTTGAAGGAAATTATTCGGATTATGCTACCAAGAAGTCCATGCTTCGTAACGCTATGCTGAAGCAATATCTAAATCAACAGCAGGAAATCAAGCATCAGGAGGAGGTAATTGCGAAGCTTCGTTCCTTCAACCGCGAAAAATCCATCAAGCGTGCGGAAAGCCGTGAGAAAATGCTGGAGAAAATCGAGCGCGTCGAACGCCCGACCGATCATACTCAGATGCATTTTAATCTTGAGCCCAGAATCACCAGCGGCAATGATGTCCTAACCATTAGCGGACTTGCTAAGGCTTATGATAGGCTGACACTCTTTACCGATTTGAATTTCGAGATCAAGCGTGGTGAAAAGGTTGCCATCATCGGTAATAACGGTACCGGAAAGACTACCATCTTGAAGATTATCAACGGACAGGTCAGTGCAGATCGCGGAGATGTAAGACTTGGCGCTAAGGTCAGAGTCGGTTATTATGATCAGGAGCATCAGGTCCTTAATCCTGATAAAACCTTATTTGAAGAATTGCAGGATGAATACCCCAATTTAGACAATACTACCGTCCGCAACATATTAGCTGCCTTTTTATTCACTGAGGATGATGTATTCAAACGGATTAAGGATATCAGCGGTGGTGAACGTGGACGCGTATCCTTAGCAAAGCTAATGCTCTCTGAGGCAAATCTCTTAATACTTGATGAGCCTACGAACCATTTGGATATCACCTCGAAGGAAATCCTTGAGAATGCGATCAATCATTATAGCGGTACCGTGCTTTATGTATCCCATGATCGTTACTTTATCAATAAGACAGCAACCAGAATACTGGATTTGACCGAGCAAACCTTACTTAATTATATCGGAAATTATGATTACTATCTGGAGAAAAAGCCGGAGGTGGAAGCAGCCTACTTGAAAAAGGCTGTGAATGCCACCGTCATCCCGAACAGCAGACCGGGTGTATTTCCGGCCGCCTTCCCGGCTTCTCAAGCATCCGGGAACAGCCAGGATTCAGAAAGTGAAAATAAGCAGAGCTGGCAACAGCAGAAGGAAGAGCAGGCAAAAAGCAGAAAACGTAAAAGTGATCTTAAGAGGACAGAGGAAGAGATTCATGAGCTGGAGCTTCGAAACGAAGAAATCGATACTCTGTTGACGAGGGAAGAAATCTTCACTAATATGCAGAAGCTGATAGAATTGAACGACGAAAAGAAAACCATCGAGGCTCGATTGGAGGCACTTCTGGAGCAATGGGAGCAGCTGGCTTCCGAAGAATAACCTAATATGTTTAATAAACTGGCGCACAATACATCATGAAAGGGAAGGGTGTTTATAGGGCTTCCCTCACACACAGATTGGAAGACACCCTACTATTTTGTATGTCATTATCGAACAATTCTTGTTCGCTTCTGCCATACAAAATCAGCAGGTCGTCTTCCAAACAGTGTATTATGGGAAGTCCTAAAACACCCTTCCTTATGTATGCGTTGAGCGCCAGTTATCAATTCACCAAAACCAAAAGGTTATTTTGTATTGCCAGCCCACCAAAAGAAAATCTACTTAGTTATGTAATTTCACCTTTATAGCCCTTTTTCACTGATATTCTTAATTGTGTTTATGATATGCTCATGGGCCAGAGCTTCTGCCAGCTGTCCGTCACGTTGCCGGATTGCATCCAGAATAGCGGCATGCTCCTGACTTGACTTTTTCGCTCTGTCCGGAGCAGCAAGTGTAATCTTGCGAACCCGTTCAACATAATGGTGAAAATCAGAGAGCACATGCTCCAATATCTTACTGCCGCTGGCATGATAAATCAGTTCATGGAATTTATTATCCAGCTCGACTAATTGTTCATAATGACTTCTTCGTGCATGGAAATCGGATAAGTATAACACCTCGTCCAAAGCCTCAATCTGAGCTTCCGTTATATGCTCACAAGCCCATCTGGCACAAAGTCCTTCTAGATAGGAACGAATTACGTAGATATCATGTATATCCTTCTGGGTTATTCCGGTAACATAAGCACCCTTATTCGGTATCATGGTAACAAGGCCCTCCAGTTCAAGCTGCCGTAAGGCTTCTCTGACCGGTGTCCGGCTTACGCCAAGCTCGATACCGATGGTATTCTCCTTCAACTCTTCGTTTTCCTGGTAAACTCCGGAGAGAATATCTTCTCTTAGCTTATTGAACACACGACCTCGTAAGGAATATTTATCCGTTACTTCTTTGTGAAGATCAAAATCTTCCAAATAATTCCCTCCTTAATCTATACTTTCAGGAATGTTTTCAGGCCACCCAAGCCCGTAAGCTTGAGCAGCCATTATACTTTTTTATTATAAAATTTCAATGGTTTCCATCAGATAGTCAGCGAACTGGGCACCGGTTGCACCGGTTGATCTTCCGGTTGTAACCACCTTTTTCTCAACCACGGTACAGATATCTAATGCACGATACAGCTTATCAACCTCCTTAGTGTAGCCGATATGAGCAAGGAGCATCGCACCGGCACGGATCATGCTGCAGGGATCTGCGTAGATATCTCTTCCTTCGTCCACCATACGGGGAGCAGAACCGTGAATTGCTTCAAACATGGAATATCTCTTACCGATATTAGCACTGCCGGCTGTTCCGACACCACCCTGAAATTCAGCTGCTTCGTCCGTAATAATATCGCCATAAAGATTAGGAAGAACAACTACCTGGAAGTCTTTTCTTCTCTTCTCATCCACCAGCTTTGCCGTCATAATATCTATATACCAGTCATCCGCTGTGATTTCCGGATAATCCTTAGCAATCTCACGGAAAATGTCAAGGAATTTACCATCCGTAGTCTTTATAATATTAGCCTTAGTTACAGCAGTTACTCTGGTCTTACCGTTCGCTTTTGCAAATTCAAAGGCCGCACGGATAATTCTCTCAGTTCCCTGGGTTGTAGCAATGGTAAAGTCGACACCGAGATCCTCGGTTACATGTACTCCTTTGCTGCCGACCGCATAGGCACCCTCTGTATTCTCACGATAAAAGGTCCAATCAATCCCCTGTTCCGGTATCCGAACCGGTCTGACATTCGCAAACAGATCGAGTTCTTTTCGCATCGCTACATTAGCACTTTCTACATTCGGCCACGGATCACCTTTTCTTGGTGTCGTAGTAGGTCCCTTCAGTATAACGTGACATTTCTTCAACTCTTCCAGAACAGCCGGAGGAATTGCAGCGTTCTCTGCCGCTCTCCGCTCAATGGTAAGTCCCTCAATTACTCGAAACTCAACCTTTCCCGCTTGAATATCCTTCTGTAACAGAAATTCCAGAATTCTCTGAGCCTGACCTGTAATCGCCGGTCCAATTCCGTCACCACCGCATACACCGATAATAATCTTATCGAGTGACTTATAATCAATAAAGTCTCCTTGTGCCTTCATTACCTCTACTCTTTTTAACTGCTCCTCAAGCAATTGACCAAATCGTTCTTTCGCTGCTTCTATTTTCTCTGCTGATATCATAGCGTCCTCCATCTATAAGCTTTCGTCGATCTGCAAAGTCTAAGCTTTGCTCCATAAAGAATAAACCTTTGACTTTAGTCATCCTCTATTTTATTCTGGATTGGAAGTCTTGTCAATTTATATGTGAGTCATCAACGATTTTCACTCCCAGCTCCTGCTCGCTCGCGTGAATGATTTCAATCAGTTCATCATCCGTGATAACCGTCACACGTCCCTCATTATATTCCTTATCAACCCATTCCTTGATTCTCTGAACAACAGGATTATCCTTGCCGATTGCTTTCGCACCCTTCAGCTTATAATATGTATTAATCCAGTGCGCAATTCCGGCAAGACCGGAGGTATTGGATACTGCTACCAAAACGGGTCGATTTAAGAATTTCTCTGTATCGAAAATATTATAGATTTCCTCATTCTTAAGTAAGCCGTCTGCATGAATTCCTGCACGGGTTACATTAAAATTCTTACCTACAAAGGGTGTTCTGGAAGGAACACGGTAGCCAATCTCCTTCTCATACCACTGTGCCAGATCGGTAATAGCCGTAGTATCCATGCCGTCTAAGGTACCCTTTAACTGTGCATATTCGAATACCATCGCTTCCAACGGTGTATTACCGGTTCTCTCACCGATACCGAATAAGGAGCAGTTTACTGCACTTGCACCGTATAACCAAGCAGTAGTCGAATTAGATACTGCCTTATAGAAATCATTATGTCCATGCCACTCCAACCATTTGGACGGAACACCCGCATGAGTCATGATACCATAGATAATGCCTTGTACGGATCTTGGAATAACAGCACCGGAGAAATTAACACCATAGCCCATCGTATCGCAGGCTCTGATTTTGACCGGCAGGTTGTATTCCTTACTCAGCTTCATTAATTCACTACAGAAAGGAATAACAAAGCCATGGATATCAGAACGGGTGATGTCCTCCAGATGACATCTTGCCGCAATTCCTGTGTCCAAACATTCTCTGACCACGCTTAGATAGTGGTTCATTGCTTCTTTTCTGGTCATCTTCATCTTATAGAAAATATGGTAGTCGGAGCAGCTGACTAAGATACCTGTCTCCTTCATTCCAATGTCTTTTACCAATTGGAAATCACTCTTGCTGGCCCTGATCCAGGAGGTTACCTCAGGGAATTCATATCCCCTCTCCATGCATTTATATACCGCATCTCGATCCTTCTTACTGTATAAGAAGAATTCGCTCTGACGGATTAAGCCCTTTGGACCGCCTAAACGGTGGAAATAATCA
Organism: Bacillota bacterium; assembly: GCA_023415475.1. Classification (GTDB taxonomy): domain Bacteria; phylum Bacillota; class Clostridia; order Lachnospirales; family Lachnospiraceae; genus Mobilitalea. Next base: position 10,213 of record JAEZKL010000171.1, read on the forward strand.
TACATCGTTACAATCTGTTCTGTAGTATAGGGAGCTCTGGACTGTTGACCGTCACGGAAGGTAGTGTCTGTAATAAAGATTTCATCCGGAAGATTATGTGGTACGATTCGATCATTAAATGCTATCTTCGGAATCTCATTGTACGGGAACAGGCCACGAAAAGTGTTAGGCTCATCAACATCTACCAGGTTATAGATCGGCTCCTCGAGTCGCAATAGATTGTTGTGAGGATTAATAAAGACTTTTCTTTCATTCATATTTATACTCTCCTATCTCGTTTGATTTAAATTTGTTTTATTGTATACAATTATACTTGTATTGTCAATACTATTTTATACTTTTTTTCTGCAGCACAGCATTGCGCGAAAGCTGGCAGCAAAACCAACAGAAATAAGAATTGCCGCTCGGATATCATACTGATTTCTTGCAGCAGTTAGTGGGGTTTTAATTAGAAATAAAGTAATATACAGTATTACGGAGCAGATGATTATCAGCTTAAGAATCTTCCCTGTTTTATAAAGTAAATATCTCTTCACTGTTGACTCCCCCTTCAATAAACTTACATATTTTAACATTTATTATAAGGTGAGAGTGTAGAATGTCAATAATTTTCCACATTTTTACATATTTAGAATTTTATGTTTTTATCGCATAAATATACAAAAAAAACCTTTCTGTCACAGCTTACCTTGGCAAGGCCAATGCCCGGCTCGGAGGTTGTGTAACAGAAAGGTCAAATCTTACCTCTATTTTTTATAACAATCTCATAATCAATTCATAGACAACCGGTACCAGAACTGCCGGTAGCAAATTACCGCATTTTATCTTCTTTCCAAATATCATGTTAATACCGATACCAAAGATCAGGATGGAACCAATAAAGGAGAGATTCGCTATCATCTGATCGCTAAGATAGGGTTCTATATATTTTGCAGACAGGGTAATCCCCCCTTGATAGATACCGAGCGGGATAATCGAGAAAAATACTCCAATTCCCAGGGTGGAGGCAAAGAATATCGCGACCGTTCCATCGATGATGGCTTTCGCATACAGCATGTTGGCATCGCCCGACAATCCGTCCTGTAAGGAGCCGATAATCGCCATCGCTCCAATACAGAATAATAGTGAGCTGCTGACGAAGCCTTCCACAAAGCTCTGACCCTTTTCCCCCTTAACCTTCAAGGTAGCTTTAATCCATTCGCCTAGATGATCTAAGCGGGTTTCGATGTCAATCAGCTCTCCGAAGAAGGCACCAATTGCCAGCGAAACAATCATCAGCATTACATTTGCTGTCTCCAGCCCTTCTCCTTGCACCACAAATAATCCTTGCAGAGCTCCGCTAATTCCGACAAACATGACTGCAAGACCGAGAGCATTCATAATTGTTGTTTGAAACCTCTGCTTTAGGCCTCCCTGCAGTAACAAACCTATTGCTGATCCAATCAGAATTGCCGCCATATTAGCAAGTGTTCCCAAACCTATCATTTCCGTCTCCATTCTGCCGTATTTTCCTCTGCTACTTCATCCATTCAGGTATACTTACGTATTTATACCAACCCGGTTGTCTCTTCCACTTCTCTTAAAGCTAAGATCGTTCTCTGCAGCAAATCATCCAGCTCCCAGCCGAGCATCTTAGCTCCCTGTTCTATCACTTCTCTCGAACAGCCGGCTGCAAACTTCGGTGTCTTGAATTTCTTCTTCACGGAGCTAAGCTCCAGATCCAAGGTGCTGCGGGAAGGTCTCATGATAGCTGCCGCTCCGATTAACCCGGTAAGCTCATCTACAGCATATAGAACTTTTTCCATGGTGTGCTCCGGTTTAATATCGACACAGATCCCATAGCCATGACTTGCAGTAGCCCGGATAAGTCTCTCATCCAATTGTCTATCTCTCATGATTTCCTGGCTCTTGGTGCAATGCTCCTCGGGATACATTCCAAAATCCAAATCATGGAGCAATCCGACAATTCCCCAGAAATTAATCTCCTGATCATAGCCAAGCTCTCTTGCGAAATACCTCATAGCACCATCAACAATACGTGCATGCTTTAGATGAAATTCATCTTTATTAAATTCAGTCAGTAATTCCCATGCTTCTTCTCTGGTCGGTATCTTTCCCATCGCAATCCTTCCTTTCATCATCCTTTTATCGTTAATCCGCTTACCTTTACCGTATTCACCTTCAAGGGTTTTATCTTACCCCTGTTATATCCTTGATCACCTCTCCCGCAATAATCAATCCTGCTACGGAAGGTACAAATGAGATGCTTCCGGGGATTTGACGTTTTACGGTACATCTGTGCTCTGAGCCCGGCGGGCAGACGCAATTTGTCTTACAGCTAAGAGACATATCCTCCAGAGGCTTTCTGGCAGGTTCCTTAGAATATACCACCTTTAATTTCTTAACACCTCTGACCTTCAGCTCCCTGCGCATTACCTTGGCAAGCGGGCACACAGAGGTTTTATAGATATCGGTCACCTCAAAACGGGTAGGATCCAGCTTATTTCCTGCACCCATACAACTGATAATCGGTATATTCTTTTCCTGTGCTCTCAGCACCAGATCAATCTTAGCCGATACCGTATCTATCGCATCCACGATATAATCATACTGTGAAAAATCGAATTGATCTGCAGTATCAGGTAAGTAAAAGCACTGATGTACCTCTACCTGCGCCCTTGGATTAATCTCCAGAATCCGTTCCTTCATTATATCTACTTTATATTTACCTACGGTCTTAATCGTAGCGATAAGCTGACGGTTAATATTCGTAAGACATACCTTATCATCATCGATCAGATCGAAGCTTCCGACACCACTACGGGCAAGTGCCTCTACGGTGAACCCACCGACTCCGCCAATGCCAAAGACTGCTACTCTCGCATTCTTCAGCTTATCTATTCCTTCTTTTCCCAATAGAAGCTTTGTTCTGGAAAATTGATTCATTATTATATCTCTCCTTGCTAAGTGCATTATATCTTTTGATGTAGACCAGAGCTAGAAAACTTTGTTTTCCAGCAAATCGTTTCTTGAATATAATAATTTGTTATCCCTACTATGTCAATGAAATTTATATTGAATATTTTTAAACAATAAAAAGCATAAAAAAGCTGTCTCTGCAGACTCTAATGAGGAGCTCGTGCGAGACAGCTTTGTGCTTTATTCTTAAACCTCTTCAAACGCGTCCTTGCCAACACCACATACCGGGCAAACCCAATCCTCGGGAATATCTTCCCACTTTGTTCCGGGAGCGATTCCACCATCCGGATCGCCTAACGCTTCATCATAAATATAACCACAAGCTGTACATTCGTATTTTTTCATATTACGACCTCCATTTCTAATAAGTAGTTTAAACATGTCTCTGCAATAATATGTATAAACCTTACGATTGCATTCGTATGCTACGTACACTGAGTATCATAGCATAATTTTATATAAATCTCAAGAATAAAAAGAAGAATTAACCATTACAAACACAATTTTCTATGCTATAATAATATTGTCAACATATTTATAGTATAAAGAACAAGCTATTTTCAAATGACTAATTAATGAGAAATGGAGGTATTTAATGAAAGCATTTATTGAACGTAATGGATGTATTGGCTGCGGTCTCTGCTCTGATACCTGCCCTGAGGTATTTCGAATGGATGCAGAAGGGCTTGCTGAGGTATATACCTCTCCTATCCCTTCCGATGCTGAGGCAGCCGCAAAGGAAGCAGAAGAAAGCTGCCCGGTTTCTGTAATTCTGATCGAAGCATAAAGTACATACAAATAAGAAAGGAAGAAAAACAACATGCTGAATCAAGAAGTAACTAAATTATTAAATGAACAAATTACGAAAGAATTCTATTCTGCCTACCTTTATATGGACATGGCTAATTATTATGCAGATAACAGTCTGAATGGCTATGAGAATTGGTTTTATGTACAGATGCAGGAGGAAAGAGACCATGCTCTCTTATTCCGTCAGTATTTATTAAATAATGGTGAGGTAGTTAAGCTTGCGGCAATTGACGCTCCCACTGAGCCTTATGAGAACTTCCGTACACCTCTGGTTATGGCTTATGAGCATGAACAGACTGTGACCGCATCCATCAATAATATTTATGAAGCTGCTTATCGTACTAAGGATTTCCGTACGATGCAATTCCTGGATTGGTTCATCAAGGAGCAGGGCGAGGAAGAGAAGAATGCCGATGAGAATATCAAGAAATATGATTTATTCGGCAGCGATCCTAAGGGCTTATATATGCTGGATAGCGAGATGAAGACACGTTTATATACCGCACCATCCTTAGTATTGGAATAATTATTTCAGTATTTTCTAAAATAATAACATACATTAAAGAAAGCCAGCCTTGCAGGCTTTCTTTAATCATGTATTCAAACATGTCAGCTTCGCAAACTTTTTATGAATCATGTATTCAAACATGTCAGCTTCGCAGATATTTTATGAAACATGAATTATGGGGGATGTTACAAAACGAGTTATTTAAGGTTTTGTAACATCCCCTGATTATATCATTACATTATTATTTAAGCATACAACTCAATAGCAAAGCCTTCTCTGGTAAATAACGGTATGATGTCCAATGGCGCCGTTACTGTCACTGACTGCCCGCCTTCATACTTTTTCTTAGAATAAGCGTCCACCCATAGACCTCCCTCAGGAAGATAAACCTCACGTTCTCTGATTCCTTCTTCCATCACCGGTGCAACCAGAATTTCCGAACCAAACATGTATTGATCAGTCAGCTCCCAACATTCGGGCTCCTCGGGAAATTCAAAGAACATCGTTCTCATAACCGGTAATCCCTTCTCATGAGCCTCCTTCATCAGGCTTCTGACATAAGGCCTCAGACGCTCTCTCATATGAAGATAATGCGAGAAAATCTTCAGGTTATCTTCCCCGAAGCTCCATACCTCATTGTCCTGGCCCGAGGAAAACTGCCTTACACCATTGCGGAATTCCTCCTTAAGAGGATAGAAGGGTGGTCTCTCACCGTGGAGTCTCATTACCGGACAGAATACTGCCCATTCAAACCAACGAACCATAAGCTCCCGGAAAGAGGAATCGGTAATGTCCCCTCCAAGAAAACCTCCGATGTCCGTCGTCCACCAAGGTATTCCTGCGAGTCCCATATTGAGTCCTGCCTGTAACTGCTCCCTAAGGCTACGGAAGGAGGAGTAAATATCGCCCGACCACACAAGTGCACCGTAGCGCTGACTGCCTGCCCATGCACAACGGACCAGATTAACGATTTTATCCATACCCTCTGCCTTCATACCGTCATAATATGCCTTTGAATAAAGTGCTGGATATATATTGCTGCATTGAAGTGCCGGTCCCAGATAATATCGATAAATATCAAAGTCGTATGGACCAAATTCCGGTTCAGCTTCGTCCAACCAGAACAGCTTAATGCCTTTATCAAAATAGTTTTCCTTACAGCGCTCCCATACGAACTTACGAGCGGCAGGATGTGTCGCATCAAAGAAGGCTGTCTCTCCCATCCAATTCATGTTAATACCAAGACCACGGTCAAATTTCACCAGCATACCCTCTTGTGCCATCGCTCCCCTGTTCACACTGGTTGCATCTATGGTCGGCCATACGGATACCATAAGCTCAATTCCCAGACTCTTAAGCTCCTCTACCATCGCTTCAGGATCTGGCCAATCTACCGGGTCGAAGCGAAAATCTCCCTGCTTCGTCCAGTGAAAGAAATCAATTACGATAACGTCCATCGGCAAGCCAAGGCGTTTATGCTCTCTGGCTACCTTTAGTAATTCCTCCTGGTTACGATACCGCAGCTTGCATTGCCAAAAGCCTAAGCCGTACTCCGGCATCATCGGAGCCATACCGGTTACCTGTGCATATTGACTTACCAACTTTGCTGGTGTATCTCCGGCAGTGATAAAGTAATCCAGCTTCTTCGTACTCTCAGCAACCCATTCGGTCTTATTCGTACCAAAGGTAGCGGTACCAATCGCAGGATTATTCCATAAGAAACCATAGCCTCTGCTTGATATGAGAAATGGAACACTGGCCTGTGTATTACGCTGTGTAAGCTCAAGAACAGCACCCTTTTTATTAAGACAAGCCTCCTGGTATTGTCCCATCCCAAAGATTTTCTCATCTTCAAAGGCTTCAAAACGGGCAATCAGATGATAATCTGAGGTCCCGGGAATCGGCTTTAATTCCCTGGCTCCAACCCAGATAGGCACAGCATAACGGTCAATTCTGGCCCGATTACGCCAATATTCCTTCGTAAGAAGTTCCCCTTTTTCATTCTCAAAGGAGAGCCAACCTTCTATATCGAACTTGGCAGTGATATTACCATTGGTAATACTTGCCGTCGTACCGATCTGAATATGCCCCTCCGGTGAATTACGGTACCATGGCTCTACTACCTCAACCTGCTCAATTTTAATTTCAGCCGGAAGAAGCGTCTGTTCATCCACTAATGCCCACTCATTTGCATCCATATAAGCTTCCTTCGTCATACGGATTCTCAGAGAGTTTTCACCCCAGGGTTCTACCCAAAGGGTCTGCTCGCCCTCTCTACCAATCAGTCGGTTATTCACCGCTTCATATCTCATAATAACCTCCCTCTGCCGGTTCACGGCAATTTTCTTATCCCATTTTCTCAGGTTCTCCCCATAATACGCCTCTGGTTCCGGTCGCAATAAAGTACCTTCCAAAGCGCCTGGGATCGCCTACAATACTTCGTATATCACCAAACATTTGTCTGTCATGGTTAATCCTCTGCCAGCTTGCTCCTTCATCCAAGGATCGATAAAAACCATACTCTCCTTTCAGAATGCCATTCATATAGATTGTTTTCAAGCTACTATGCGGGGCTGCTTTTCCCATTCCCTGGCGGAATACACTCTCTCCTGCTTCTGTGATACGAACAAAATCCGCACACCGTTTGTCGGTATCATAGGCTATTCTCCATAACCCTCCCTCACCGGTAGCGATCCACACCACCTTCGCACGGTCGGATTCAGCTCGGATCTCTGCCGGCATGATGGTATCCATTCCACCGAGCTGAAGCTTAGGGAAATCCACCGGTACCCTAATCTCAGTAAAGCTCTTACTACGATCCGTACTAAGATACATTCTGCTATCCGAACCAAAGCCATAGAATACATTAGGTTCTACGCGGTCGGATAGCACCTTCAAGGTCGGTCCCTTATCATCGTCCATCATCATGGAGTCTGCGATATCCTCCGAAAATCGATTGGCTTCGTACTTCTGCCCTTTAAGGTCATAGACCACAACCTGATGCCAGCTTTGACCCAGGTCTTCGGAATAAACCACTGCCTCCATCGGTAGGAGTTGTCCCTCCCCAACGCTCCAGACCAAGACCTTGGAATCTGCTGATATTGCTGCCCATCCTGAATTGGTATTCGGTTTTCTTATCTTAGAAATCAACCAGTCAATTTTAGACGTTACTCCGATTGGATCCTTAAGCCTTTTCCAGGTTTTGCATTGATCTGTCGAGAGAATTAATCCACCAGTGGTGTGCCCGGTCCAATTACCTCTTGCTGTCACCACAACCAGGTCCGGATAAAGATCAGGATAATCCGCATTTAAGCAGGTAATATAACGGTGATTATTCTCATCTGCAAAGGAATTCATGGCAGGCTGTGTCAAATCTCGGAATGCGAAACCACCCAGATCACCGATTATATCAATCAATTGCACTTCACCCGCCGGAGGACTATATACATTCAGATGGACTGTCTCCTCCAGCCCCCTGCAGCTTGGTCGCCACGTTACCGGCTCATTCTTAAGAACGGCTCGTAGATTCTCCGTCATAAATATACCGGTTCCAGTATTGAATACTGCTAGGTCCGGATTAAAAGGATCCACCTTAATATCGGATAACCAGTGAATCAGGTTAGTGTAGTTATTGTATTCCGGCATCATATACGGAACACCGGTAAAGTCCATATTCCCTATGGTGAGACCCTGTAGTACCTTAATCCAATGATCTCCGCAATCCGTACTATAGAATACGGTTTCCGCCTGACTACAGCACTGGGTAGAGCAGATCAAATGCCCCGAATTATTCATATCGGCACAAATACCTCCAAAGCCGGTATCATAATTAATAGGAGTAGAGGTACTAGCATCCGCTGATAAGCTTGGAGTGATATAAGAAAGCTTTCGTATCTCACCCTCTACGGATAATTCATAACGCAGGATACAGCCCCTCTCAGCACCGCCCATATCACAAGCATAGCCCTTCCAGCCGTTCCAGGAATTGTTTACTGCTGCTAAGGTTACAAACAGATAATTTCCTGTGGCAGTGGCTCTTTGTCCGACAAAGCCCGGATAATTACCATAATGATTATGCTCCGGTTGCCCCGGCATTACCGCAAAGCTTATCCCACCATCTCTTGATATGTATAGGCTAGGTCCACGCTCGTTTTCCCCAGGTGAGTTTTCTCTTCCCGAAGTCGAGACAACGATGGTCCGACAGCGCCCCTCCTTATATGATCTGGGATCGATCCACACAAAGGCGATATCTTGTTCCGATTGTCCACCCTTCTGACACACATTAAGCTTGACCCAATGCTCGCCATAATCTTCAGAGAGCAGGAGCCCTTCTGATTGAGATCCAAAGTATAAGATCGCACTATTTACGGGATCCACCTGTAAGCGTTCACCGGTTCCTCTTCCGGAAGCATTGCCATGCACCCCCGCGGGAAGCGGGAAGTATTCAAAGTGTTCTCCTCGGTCCTTTGATCGGCACAGGTAATTGTCCTTCCAATCACCACTTACAATATAAAGCCAATCCGGATTCTGTTCATCCAGTGCGATTGACAACGGATAAGTCTCCCAGGCTTTGGTGGACTTCACATGATCCACCAGCGATATCCATTGCTTCATCACGAAATCATATCGATACACCCCTCCGATATCGGTCCTTGCATAGAGAATATCCTTTCTCTTTGGATGAAAGCAAAACCCTGTTACAAAACCACCTCCGGGCACCGGGGCATGCTGATATTCGTATGGAATATATTCAAATTGAATCGTAGGCTCCAAAACGCCACCTCCTATTCTAGATAAAGCTTCGTAACAGTCTAGCCATTAGCTCGAATTCTCTTAGCTACATCTCGTTTAGGCAGAGCTCCCTACAAATTCCCAACATGATATGAGTAAGAAAGCAAGCGTTCTCCTCCTTATTGTGTTAAAATTTGCACGGCTAAACTGTTACAAAAATTCTTATTATGTTGATTATACAACAACACCCTGATAGATTCATTCTTACAAATTATCTCTGTTTTATCCTAAAAATTAGTGAATAGACAGGAACGGTGAATCATCAGTCGAGAGCATATAATCATAAAAAGGACGAATTTCATCCAACCCTTTCAGGTTTATCATGAATTTCGTCCTATTATCATATCCGGTATATACTGCCACATAAGCTAAGTACTAATTGTACGAATGAGATAAGCCGGGATTGATAGGGAAACATGATACTTGTCACCTTGAATATATGACTTCATATCCCCCAAATGCTGCTTGATGATCTCTTGACAATTAATTAAACCCACTCCATGGCTTTCAATATGATTATTATTTAGTATATAATTCTCACCAGTTATTACAACTATATTATCCTCCAGTATGGCAGTGTAGATAATTGGGTTACTTTTTAAGGAATGTTTTATCAGATTACCCTCAAGGTTATTAAAAACTCGATGGATTTGCATCACATCAACCTTAAGGAAAAATTCCTCTTTAAAATCATAATTCAACACAACCTGATAACCCTTATCTCTTAATCCTTCTTCCATACCATCAAGAATATATTTAATAAAATCATTTCCAATAACAATCTCATAATTATAGTTATAATAAGTATTTTTTTTAAGAAAATGTGTAAACAGATTATCTGTCAAGTCATTAATAAGTACTATTCTGTCTTTAATTTTATTTAAATATCGCTTCAACTCGTCTAAATCAGAGTATTTTTCCTTCAGTATTAAATCAATATAGCTATTAACAATCGTTAATGGTGTTTTAATATCATGAGAGATCGATGTTACTAATTCATAATTTTTTTTAAGGAGCTTCTCATCTTCTTTTCTCTGATTATCCAGTTCTTTACTCATACGATTAATAGAATCTGCCAGTTCGGTTATCTCATCTTTTCTTCTTGATTGGAGTTCATAGGCTAGATTACCTCCCTCCAAGATCTGAATTCCCTTTTTTATATCTAAGATATCCTTCACCAGTTTCTTAAACTCACTCAAAATGGCCATAACAAATATGAGGATGCAGATAACCCCGATCAAGTAATCCACCTTTTGCTCAATTCTCTGTATATAAAGAATCGTAGTATACATGGTAGCCTGCCCATCATGGAACTCAATTGTACTAAAAAAGTCCTTAACCGGCTCAAAATAAATGTAGGACACCCTTGGAGTGATTCTTGCAATATAATCAAGGGAATCGTAGATGTCACGATTATTCTCTACCAGCTTAATATGAATTAAATTTTGCTTCTTATCCCAAGCCTTAATCGCATTGATATCTCTTATCGATAAATTGTTTAATGTAATATACTCCTGAAAATCTGCCGCTGTTGTATCAATTTGTTCCTTATATAAATCGATATCTACACTCATATGATCGATATAATAAACAGCGATATTGATCAGTGTAACATAAAGTAGAATACTGATGAGCCCTGCAGCCATTACTCTAAAAAGCAATTTTAATTCAAGTTTAGAAAATTTTATTCGTTTCACCCACATAGTAACCTCTTCCCCACATACTTTTTAGATTTTGCGGATTTTTGGGGTCTTTTTCAATCTTTCTCCTTAAATTGCTGATGTGAACAACAATCGTATTATTATCAATATAAGTGTAATCCTGATTCCAAATAGATTCATACAGATTCTGTACAGAGAATACCTTGTTCGGATATTTCATCATCAATCTTAGTAATTCATACTCGATTGGGGTGAGGATGATTACATTATTATCTATCGTGACTGTTTTTGTTTTTTCATTCAATATAATATTATCAATCTTATAGATACTATTATCTTCTTTGATGTTTAATTGATATTGGTAGCATCGTCTTAATAAAGCTTTTACGCGAAATAACAGCTCCGCATTGGAAAAAGGCTTAACCAGGTAATCATCCCCACCGGCAGAAAAACCGATTGCTTTATCAGATTCTAAAATCTTTGCCGTTAGGAATAAAATCGGTACCACGGAATGACTGCGGATCTCTTTGCAGGCTTGAAAACCATTTTTTAACGGCATGCTGACATCAAGTATGATCAGATCAACATCCTCCTTAGCCAATTCAATTGCCTGCTTTCCATCGGAGGCCATAACCACATCAAAGCCTTCCGCTTTCAGCAGTATCTCAAGAATTTCACGTATATCTTCTTCATCATCTGCTACTAAGATTCTTATTCTATTATCCTTCAACGTTATCACCTCGACCATCCTGTGTAGCAATTCGGAAATGAGTAAAAATAGTTAATAAAAAGCTTAAAACCAATGGTAAATAAAAGCTCAGCACCCTATGAATCAACATTGCCGAAACTAAGGTATCATTACGAAAGAACATATCATACACCTGTAGAAATCCACCCTGAGATACTCCCTCTGCTCCGGGTAAGGGAATCGCCGAAACCGAAATTGTTAACAAAGACTGGCTCGTAATGAGATTCATCCCTTTGCCGTCATGATATCCCATACTTCGGTAGACAAGGAAGGGAATTAGATTAATAGCAAGCATTTGTATCATTGTAACGAATAGTACTTTGAAAAACAATACCGGATATTGCTTTAATATCAGCGCTTTTTCATGATAGGAGGTTAAACCTGTCTCTATCTTTTCTATAATAATGTCTTTTTTTCGTACTATCTGTAGTCTTTTCAGTATTTTTGTTATAAAACGTACGATGGTAGGAACCCACCTTTTTGAAAACATTAATAAAAAGATCAAGCAAATTGCGCTTATATTCACAATGCATCCAAACAGGAATAGGAACTTAATTCTGTTGCTAAAATGTACAAAAATCGAGAAATGAAAGAATGACATTATCATTCCTATTAATATCATACTAATCTGATATACAAACAGAATATAAAACATCGTAATAGATGATATGGGCACCGATATATTATCTTTCTTCATATAATAGATTTGTGCCGGTTGACCACCAGTGGCGGAAGGGGTAATCGAACTAAAATAGAATCCGATGCAGGAATATTGAATGCAGCGACGCATAGGAATATTCTGTCCAAGAACCCTCATAATTAGATAAATATTGATTGCTTCACAGTAAACAAAAAGAAACATCATCAACATTCCGGTTAGAAGATAATACTTATCTGCTCTACTTAAGACATTTCTTAACTCCTCAAAGGTATAGCCTCTCATATAACAGTAAAAGGTAACTGCTATTATGATTAACAAAAAAAGGATTTCAATAACCTGCCGTCTTAAATTCATACTCCTGTTATGCATTATGATAATATTCCTCAACAGTTACAAATTCGTAACCTTCTTCTTTCAGTTTCGGGATAACTATTTTTAATGCATCGATTGTGTTAAAGGGAGTTCCTTTATCTCCTCCATAATTCTCTCCACCGTCATGTAGGCAGATGATGGCTCCGTCAAATATATTTTTCAGTATTTTATTTGCAATCATTTCAGGTGTTTTACTTGCTTTCCAATCACCCACCATAATATCCCATAATACCATACGAAGATCATATTTTTTCATAAATCTTCCTGTAAACAGATTCCTTGCTCCCCACGGTGGTCGATAAAATTTTATATTACAATTAAGTCCTTTCAGAAGCTCCAGGCTTTCTGAGAAATCATACTTCATGTACAAATAGCTACTCAGATAGGCATGTCTGTGCTCTAAGGAATGCAACCCGATATTATGTCCTTCTGTTTGCATCCGACAAATTAGCTTTGGATATCGGGCTGCTTGTTCAGCAACAACAAAGAAGGTGGCCCTAGTCTTTGTATCTTTTAGCAGATCCAGAATTTTCTGCGTATAGACCGGATTTGGACCGTCATCAAAGGTTAATACTAAACGCTTCATTTATAATTCCCCCCATTAATTAATTCAACCCTTATGCAAAATCTCTGTCTTCATTATTACAATTCATTGTACATACTTCGAATAAAATATCATAAAGTAAATTGATATCTAAGCTATTTTTTATCTTTTGAATATGATATTTATAGAAATCCAACTGATCTTGCTGTAAAAACTCATTGATTGTAGCTGCAGTTAACCTATGCTCAAGGTTGATTACCGTTCCTATTTTCATCTCCTGGATAAACTGTGCATTATACTTTTCTTGCTGAAGCAGGGGATTTAATGCTAATATCGGCAGCTCGGCAGAAATGGCTTCAAAGGTTGTAACCCCTCCCGGTTTTGTTATAATTGCATCGACTTCAGCCATATAGTCGAATACATTGGTAACATATCCAAGTACCTGTATATTGCGGTATTTCCCTCGAAGACTATGATACAAAGAATGATTCCTTCCTGTAATCACCGTAAACTCAACATTTGGCAGATTATCTAAATCCTGATAAAAGTCATGCTCAATCGGAAGCATTCCGAAACCGCCACCCATAATTAATATCTTCTTATTAACATCGTTATCCATCCTCTGTGAACTCATTATAAATTCAGGCCTTACGGGTATTCCTGTAACAAATATCTTACTGGGCAATACTCCCTTTTTTATAAATTTTTCTCTTACCGTATATGATCCTACCAAATAAATATCAGTATTTTTATTGATCCATTCTGAATGACCGGTTATATCGGTTACACAGGTAATTAATGGTATGGAAGAACCGGTCTTCTCTTTATAGAAAGAGACAATTTGTGAACACAATGGTAATGTTGATATAATTAGGTCTGATTTCTTCTCCTCTAAATATCTCTCAAAACACCGGCTGAAATATCGATATAGCTCGGGCTTTTGATCTGTTTTCATATTTTCCATTATTCTGTATCTTGTGTTATATATTTTAAAGCCTTTTTTAACCATCAGTTCAAAAAAACCGTAGTATCGCTCAGCCATCCTCGGTGATATATATTCAAACCAATCGATTATTTCTACTTCAGCATCCAGCCCACTTTTATATATATGCTCTTTCATCGCTTCTGCCGTTATCAGGTGACCCATTCCAAACCTACCCGTTAAAATACTGATTCTCATATAAATCTCCATTCTACCGATAGCCTGCAAACTTGGGCGGTAGCACAATTTGCTGTGTGAATACTCTTGAATCATCACACAAATCTCCACCAAATACTATTTATAATTCATCATATCCCCTTAATGTTTAGAATTAATAAAGTAAATATTAAGAATTATTAAGATGATAGAATGGAGTAATCTTCTCTCCGGTAAAGTAATAGAAAGCATGCTTTATGAGGTTTTATTGTCATGAATCAAAAATGCGGCTTCCGTAGAAGCCGCATTCATTTACTCGGATTATTTAGTCTCTAAGATATACTGGTTCAGGATATTCTCTAACATTTCCTGTCTGCCGGACTTGTTCGGGGTTGTGCCATTCTTCATAGCATATGCCTCTAACTCCTTGAAGCCAACCTTACCTTCAACGATATCTTTACCGATACCATCTTTGTAGCTTGCATAACGATCTGCCTTGAAGTTCTCGAATACACCATCCTCAAGAAGCTTTGCAGCAACCTTTAAGCCTCTAGCAAATGCATCCATACCTGCGATGTAAGCGTAGAATAAATCATCATCCTCAAAGGAAGCACGACGAACCTTGGAGTCAAAGTTCAAACCACCCTTATTTAAGCCACCGTTTAATAAGATTTCATACATTGCTAATGTGGTATCATAGAGGCTGGTAGGGAATTGATCGGTATCCCATCCTAACATCGGATCACCGGTGTTAGCATCTACGCTACCAAGTACACCATTAATTCTGGACATGTTGAGTTCATGCTGGAAGGTGTGCTGAGCTAAGGTTGCATGGTTTGCTTCGATGTTCATCTTGAAGTAATCCTGTAAGTTGTACTTTCTTAAGAATGCAAGCACTGTAGCTGCATCGAAATCATACTGATGCTTTGTAGGCTCCTTCGGCTTGGGCTCGATTAAGAACTGACCGGTAAATCCGATCTCCTTAGCATAATCAACTGCCATCTGAAGTAATCTTGCGAGGTTATCTAACTCTAAACCAGTATCAGTGTTTAATAAAGTCTCATAGCCTTCACGTCCACCCCAGAATACATAGTTCACACCACCTAATTCCTTGGTGATTTCCATAGCCTTCTTAATCTGAGCTGCCGCATAAGCGAAAACAGTTGCGTTGCAGGAGGTACCTGCACCATGAACGAACTTGTCATCACCAAATGCATTGGTTGTACCCCATAAGCACTTGATTCCGGTACGAGCCATCTCTTCCTTGATTACTGCAACGATTTCATCTAATCTTCTATTGGTCTCCTCCAGAGTAGCTGCTCTGGGAGCGATATCCTGATCATGGAAGCAGAAGAAAGGAATCTGCATCTTCTCCATAAATTCGAATGCGGCATGTACTCTTTCCTTAGCCTTCTTCATTGCATCCTCTGTGTTATCCCAATCACGGTGCATTGAAGCTCCACCGAAAGGATCATTTCCCATATAGGTTAAGGTATGCCAATAAGACATAGCGAAACGGAGTTGCTCCTTCATTGTCTTGCCCATTACTACTTCGTCAGGATTGTAGTACCTGAATGCAAGCTGATTTTTACTCTGAGGTCCTTCATATTGGATCTTTCCAACGTTAAAATATGACATCTTAATATCCTCCTTTATTAATATATATCTCTTTCCTTTTAGTTTGGAGTAGGAAAACATTTTCTTTCCTACAAGAAAGTACAGGAACTCAATTCCTTTTCTAATTATAAATCCTATTTGAAAATTTTACAATAACAATTTGTAAATTAATTAAACTAATTTAAAAATTTATATTTTAACCATAGTTTTATATTCATGAATTACCTGCTGAGCTGATATTTTATGAAGCATATAATCAAAAATGTCAGCTTCGCAGACATATTTTGTGAAGCAAGTTATTAAAGAAAGCCAGCCCTGCAGGCCTTCATTATTCATGTATTCCGAGAATATTCCTCCTCTTCTTTGTCTATTATTCAACATTGCTCTAAAATTATTCGGGAATTCTATCTAAAACAATTCATATAAAAAAATAACAAATTCAATAAATTTATTATTGACAATACTGTGTGCTGTACAGTATAATCAAATCAACAGTAACATTGTGGCGCACATTATTATGGATTAGGAGGTAATCATGACAAAAAAGGAGGAAGTGCTTTCCGGTCTTCTACTTGAGCTTAGGCGCGGAACAATCGTGCTTAGCGTATTATGCCAGCTGTCCGCACCGACCTATGGATACTCATTAGTACAGGATTTTAGCGATAACAACGTACCGATTGAAGCCAATACCCTGTATCCTTTACTCAGAAGGCTTGAGAAGCAGGGACTGCTAAAAAGCGAATGGGAAACTTCGGGAACAAAACCAAGAAAGTATTATATGCTGACAGATCTGGGTACTGAAGTGTACCAGGAATTGAAGGAACATTGGAATAAGATGGTAGAGAATATGAATCGATTATTGAAGGAGGATAAGAGCAATGAAAAATCAACAATATGATTATGTGGAAGATATGATAAATCGTTATATCTATCAGGTAACGAAGCATATTAATCCATTGAATAAAAATGATATCGAAAATGAATTACGAACCTTAATTTATGATATGTTAGAAACCAGAACGCATGGCAATCATGCCACAAAGGAGGATATTCTGGCTGTGCTTAGGGAGCTCGGAAATCCCTCGGAGCTTGCCGAGAAATATCGTGACACCTCCAGATATCTGATCAGTCCAGAGATCTTCCCGCTATACCTTTTTGTATTAAAGATCGTAATTGGTGCTACCCTTTTTGGTATGTGCATTGCTACAGTACTAGAGCTGATTACCTCCTATCCTCATATCTGGTATAGCTACATCGGTACTTGGATTGGTAATATGGTAGGAAGTGTAGGTATGGCTTTTGCATCCATTACTATAATATTCGCAGTTTTAGAATGGAAGGGAGTTAATTTAAAAGAGTTAATTCCCAACTGGGAGGCAGAGGAGCTTCCTCCCGTACCGGTAAAGGAAGCAAGCATCCCGATCGGAGAACCGATTGCCGGTATTATCTTCACAATTATTGGCATGGTTATATTTATCTCTGCTCCGCAATTACTCGGTGCATATCATTATGACGGCGGGTTAACGGCTATTCCGGTATTTAACATGGATACCTTCCGGGTTGTTCTTCCTCTCTTTTTAATCACGATGGGACTAGGACTTCTCATGGATATTTGGGAGCTGATAGACCGTAGATACTCCATCCCTCATGCGATTTTTGCTTTCATCATTAATACCGTCAGCACAATCCTGGTTGTTATTATCTTTACCAGATTCGATATCTGGAACTCGAATTTCGCAAGCCGAATAAACGAAGCCTTTCACCTTAACTTCAACTCCTCTGCTCTCTCTGCTTGGGAGCTGATCACAGAGAACTTCGTGATATTCCTTGTGGTCATCTATCTGCTTGAGACTATAACGATTATTGTGAAAACAGTAAAATATAATAGTCGGTTTGATTTTATGAACTTTGTAAAAACAATGGAACAGAATTATAAGAATTGAAAACAGGAGCTGCTGTAAAACCAAACGTGTAATACCAACGGTTTTGCAGCAGCTCCGACGATTACGGTGCCGCTTTCTACCTTCATGTGCTCAATCTTAGGATTCTGCCAGTTCGACCAGCCATCCACGACCGTATCCGCTGTATAGGTCACTCCGTCAGCGATTGCATAGCTCAACCTTAAAATCCACCTTATTGGTAGAATAAAAATGCAAGGAATTATTTATTGTTCCAGCAATTTGTGTACATTCAAAAGTCCCCAACCTTGTTTTTCCCAATGTTGACCAAGATTAGTTGCGCAACCGCGCAATCTTAGTTTCACCTCTCGATTGGATAATTCAGGATGCGCTCCCAGTAACAACGCTATCGCACCTGCCACTACAGGTGTAGCCATCGAGGTGCCGCTTTTTATGGTATACATCATCGGTATATCCGGATTAGAATACCTGGAATTCCCACTCTTAGATCTAGGCGGATAACGACTGATATTACAGGAAATGATATTGGATCCCGGTGCTACGATATCCGGCTTCTTAATACAGAAGGGTGTCGGCCCACGTCCTGAATAATCCTTGGAACGCCCACTACCATAGACCTCAACTGCGACATTATCATCAGAGGAACCCACTGTTATCACCTTTCTGCTGATCCCGGGCGTCGAGATAGACATAGGGCCAGGTCCGTTATTACCTGCAGCAACCACTACGACAATACCGCTATCCCATACCGCATTTACCCCCTGAACCAGAAGAGAATTCTCATCCAGACTATCCTTGGCGGCCGTGCCAACGGATATATTAACAATTCTAATATTGTATCGTTTTTTATTATTAATGATCCATTGAAGTCCCGCCAATACATCGGATATATTCCCGTCCCCTCTCTTATCCAGTACCTTTACTCCTATGAAGCTGCACTCCGGAGCAATTCCTTTATATTTTCCTTTGGAGGAAAAACCATTTCCCCCGATGATGCCTGCCACATGGGTACCGTGACCATTATCGTCATAAGGCTCATTCCTATGGCTGATAAAATCCGCAAAGGCTGTTACCCGATTACCGCCCTCAACAAAGTCTTTATGTAAGGCAATTCCCGTATCGACTACTGCAACACCTACTCCACGGCCAAAATATCCTTTCTCGTGTGCCCAGCCACATTCGATGATGTCGCTGACCCTGTTCATCTGAGCCGTGATTTGGGTATCCAGCTCATAGCTGATTGTTCCCTCCATCGACTTGATATAATCCAGTCGATCTTCTTCAACCTCTACGACACACGCACCTATCATCGGCAGTCTATATTTGACATAGCCCAACTTCTCTATGGTCTGCAGACGTTTTTCATATTCTGCACAATACACTATGATTTGGATTTTATGCTTTTTGACCATTCAATCGCTCCATCGTTTTTGTATTATCCTATTCCGCGGGCTTAGTCAATATACGCACTATTGAAATGAGAGACACTTAATAAAACAGATTAGATAAAGACAGCTACGATAAGTAACGATATAACATCAGCCAAATATCATGATAGATAATGAGCTTGGGTTTTCTAATAAAGCTTTGCTTGCCACACCTTTCATATAAAATATAGGCCTAAATGTCAACAGCATGTCAACCCCTTATATATATTTTTTCAACTTCGTGGGTGGATTATCACAAATTCAATATAGATAACAAAAGCTCCACCCAATTAAGGGTGGAGCTCACAATAAATTGGAAGTAGTTGATCTGACAAACTGAAAATTTCAAACGATTTGCTAAATTGGAATTTATTGCTCTGTTAATCCTAAATTTTCCTTACTTATAATTTATAGTTTTTTAGACATAAAAAGTGATAAGTCATCATCATTACAACATGGCGCATACTGCTCTAATGGTTTTCCTTGATACCAAACACCATTACCGTCCGGAACATAACCACGTTTGACATAAATCCTTTGGGCTGCCCCATATCCAGAGTGAACACCAACCGCCAAAAATACTGTATCAGATACTTTTGCTGCCTCTTGTTCAATAACATCAAGAAGTTTATTTCCTATTCCTTTGTTATGAACATGGTGAAATACTGATAAATCAACGATCTCCGGGTAACCCATATCTACCCAAGGACCTTCCGTAGGATTCATCACTAACGTACATAGTCCGCATACCTCTCCTTCATATACCGCAACAAATACCTTTCTTTTATTTTCTTCTTGTTCCTTGTAGTAATTTTCATATATTTCCAGAGATGGATGCCATCCGTATGATAGATAGGTCTCATAAATAATTCGGGCATCATCAATTTCCATGCTTCGAATCAAAAGATTTTTATCTGTATAATATACCATAGCCAAGTTTCTCCATATCAAATTCTTAATTATCTAGCTGTTTCATCGAATAAAGTATATCACAAAATATGGGAAATTCAATAATATTAAAAAAGCACCCTTAAGGGTGCCTTTTCAAGTATACAGTCCGTTTCCTTTCTAGAATATTTTGCTTGTTACTAATTTTGTTACTAATCACTTTTTTTCAAAAAACAAAATGAGCTGAAACTCGGTGTTTATGCCGGTTCCAGCTCTCGTACAGAGCAGGGGATGAGAGACACAAACTGCTCCCCTGTGTAATATAGTCATAAAATAATTATTCATGACAGTATTACACAGGCTCGTCAAACATTGTGCTCTTTCATCCTTAAGCATTGTTAGTACTTTATAAGAAAATCTACAAGTTCTTTATTATTCACCATCCTATCACGATACCCGGCTGATGTTATATCTGGTTATTTCTTTACTCAAGTTTTATTAACCTTTATATACAATTGTAAGCTTTATATCATTCTGATTCTGTTCTATTAAGTCTTTATAATTATGTTAAAACATCTATCCTATATATTTTATTATTACATCAAATCTGTACGGATTAGGATAATACTCATTTCGTTGTGGGCGCTTGTTGGGAGTTAATGAAGCGCTTTGTTATAGAGCTTTCGGTATTCTGACGGGGTGTGATTCAGCTTTTTCTTAAATACATTGCTGAAGTAGCTGATATCACTGAAGCCGGTGCGCTCACAGATCTCCTCCACGGATAAATCAGTATCACGAAGCAGAGGTGAGGCCATGGTCAGACGAAGCTGGATCAGATACTGATTGACGGACTGGCCGGTATACTTCTTAAAGTCATTCAGTAGAGAAGTCCGGTTAGTATGGAATTCTTCTGCCAGTCGTTCTACCGTGATTTTCTGACTATAACAAGTCTGCAGATAATAGATGACATCAACCGCAAGCCTGGAATAGGTATCATAGTGGAGAAGATCACTAATCTCCTCTTCTTCCTCCTGCCTCGCCAGACAGAATAAGATCTCGAACAGATATGATCTGCTCCTGCAGGGCCAGTAATTGGTATCCTGCTTTGTAAGAAGCTCCTTCAACAAGGTTAGCTTGTGTTCGACTAACGCAGAATCAATCGTATGTAATGACAGTATCTTAAGTGACGGAGCCGCTCCCGGCAGAAACTGCAGCATGTAATAGAAATCCTGCTGTTCGGTCATGGAAAGCTTTCTCAATGGGTCATTCATGATTTCAATGGAAAAGGATGAATTAATAACCTGAGGTTGAAACCATAATATTCTGACTGCCTCCTCATTGATATGATAAAAGCTGATCTCGTCCTTCTCATTCATGCTGATGGTACTTGCACCGGTTAATATGAATTCTCTCCCATTCATTACAAAGTGACAGCTTCCCGATTTAATATATATAATTTTATAGAAATCTCCTGCCGCTTTGTCCCTTAGTCCGTTCAAACCCTCTGTCACTTTTGCAGGAAACAGATAACCGATATAATGATTAAAACCAATGGTACAATACGACATAATAAGCACCTACAATTCATACTAATATTTGACAATATTATAATGGATAACCGGCGCCTTGTAAATGAAAGATTTATATTTATTCTTATAGGAACACTCTCTCCTATCATCAAGCGGCTTATAATGGAAGAAACACAAAAAGAAGATACTGCATTCTCTTTGTGTTCCCTCTTATAGTCTATTCTTTCTCCCCACGCTATTATTACTACGCCAAAAAATTCTAGCATAGTAATTGTTTTTGTCCTATGTAATTTTGGCAATGAATTTTGTACTTTTTCAAGTTTCTATAAGGTCATTAAAAGACTACCGTGAGAAGCATTTTAAACTGTTCCTCACCATACACCGCATGTGATACCTGATTAGGCATAATCAAGGTTTCTCCCTTATTAAGAACAAACTCTTCCTCACCTACCGTAAATCTACCGGTGCCATCAAGTACTGTGACCATTGCATCTCCGTCCGAGGAATGGGCACTGATTTCTTCCCCTTTATCAAAAGAGAATATAGTCATGCTCACATTCTTATTCTGTACCAGAGTCTTGCTCACAACCTGGCCCCTTTGATAATTAATCTCGTCCTCCAGTTTTAGGACTTTTGATACCTCGATATTCTTTAATTTGTAATGCGATGCTTCCATTGTAATTCTCCTTTCATATTTAATTAACATTCATCGATCGATTATTCTGCCTTACATTAGCAATCCATCTATAAAAACCTATTCATGATCTTTTACTCCGATCGCATACTTACAAGCAAGCTTGCTATGCGAGTGCCTTGCTCGCATTATGCTCACTACGCTTTTTAGCATTTTGATAATAATATTATACTATAATTTTCATACTTGAGTGTAGCTACAGCAACAATTAAAGTTAATCCTTCTTGCCCATGAAATTCATTAACAGCAAATTTTTATAAGTACTTGTCAGGGTTTTTGTCTCTACAAAAAATACTTTTAATTTTTATAAAAATAGGAAATCAGTCAAGCA
>JAEZKL010000188.1 GCA_023415475.1 Bacillota bacterium
TGAATGTGATTGGCGGCAAGCATGGAATCGGAATCGTGGATATCGTTGAGAATCGTGTCGTCGGCATGAAGTCCCGCGGTGTATATGAGACTCCCGGCGGTACCATCCTGATGGAAGCTCATATGCAGTTAGAAGAGCTTATTCTTGATCGTGCTACAATGACTGCGAAGAAAGAGGTAGGTAACCGCTTTGCTGATATTGTATACGAAGGAAAATGGTTTACTCCTCTTCGCGAAGCATACCAGGCTTTTGTGGATGTAACGCAGGAATATGTGACCGGTGAAGTAAAGTTAAAGCTCTTTAAGGGTAATATTATAAAGCAGGGCACAACCTCTCCCTACTCCTTATATAATGAAAGCATTGCTTCCTTTACAACCGGCAGCCTTTATAACCATCATGATGCAGAAGGCTTCATTAATCTCTTCGGGCTTTCCTTAAAGGTTCGTGCAATGAAAATGGCATCACTCGACAAGAAATAATAAGACAGGTGTTGCTTCCCTCGCATTCGTATTACAAAAAGCCCCATCGCTCAGCGAATGGGGCTTTTTCAATACCTTTTCAGAAACAGTTCTACTACTTGCTCATACTTCTCTTTATTCTTACAATAGCTTGCGGCATGCTTCGCTCCGGCTACCAGATACATCGCCTTAAATCTCTTCTTATTATGATACATCTGCCTTGTCATATCCGCCGGAACCAGATTATCTATTTTGCCATGAATGAATAAGACTGGAGTTAACGAATGTCGGACTGAACGAATCGGTGATACCTCGTTAAACCAGAAGCCTGCGCGCAGATAGGTAATAAAGCTTTCAATTGGAATGAGGAAGCAGGGTAGATGGTAATACTGCTTTAATTGATGGCATAGCAGCTGTGTCAGATCAGAATAGGCACAATCAGCAATTGCATAATTCACCCTACGGTCAATTCCCAAATGCATTAATACTGTAGCGGCACCCATGGATTCTCCATGAGTTACAATCGTGCATTTCTCTCCAAAACGATCATAACACCAGTCTACCAGCTTTTTCAGATCATACTTCTCATAAAATCCCATAGAGGTATGCGCCTTTCCGCTGTATCCATGATTACGGTGATCGTAGATAATCACCCGATACCCTAAGCGAAAGAACATCTTTGCATACTTAATCCCACTGTATTTTGCACAACCGAACCCGTGGCACAGAATTGCGATTTTCTCCTCTGCAGCTTTGGTCATTGTTACCTGGCTTCTGCCGTCTAATAACTCACAGGATAAGCGGTATCCGTAATCCGATTTTAGGGTGAAGATCTCTTTCTCCCAGGAATAGTATTCTTCCGAGTCTATCTTGTTGCAGTTAATTTCTCTTTGATAGCCTTTCCCATAGGGCAGCATCCTGGGTTTAACAATCATATTTGACAAACACCAAAGCCATTCAAATAGCCATATACCTATAATTATAATCATATAAACCTCATAATGCCGCTTCGCGGCTCACTGACTGACCTAGTTACATATATAAATTCATCATCTCCAATTATTAAAGTATTATTCTAACACTCGGTATTTCCATCCGTTTAAAAATACGCAAAAAAGCTCTGTGCCGTAAAATGAAATGCATGAATGCAATCTCCATCGCAGGCACAGAGCCAGATTTAAGTTACTATTCACAGTCCCTCAGATTATTACTTTCCTTGTGGGATAAAGCTATCAAATATAAAAAGCTCATAATATCTTTTGCTGCTCTCCAGCTGCTCCTTGGTCTGAATTGTCCAGGCCACCGGCTTCGTATGAAACAGCCTACGGCAAATCGTAAAGGATAATGTGGTCTTATACACATGATGATATGCAATAAAATCCGGCTTCGTGAGGAAATTCATCAGTAAATGCTTCAATAGGAAGTATTGGAAGGGATCCCCTTCAATCTTCTCCTTGATAAAGTCCGTTGACAGCTGACCACGAATTACCTCGGGATGATGCTTCCTGTACCATATCAGACCGAAGGGATTAAAGGATTCAATTACATAGAAGCCTTTGTAACCCCCAAGAAGTTCAGATACCTCACTGCATAACGGATCCGCCTTCCAGGGAAGCTTCAGTTCAATGATTAACGGCACCCGTCCATCCACCAGTTCCAGAACCTCCTTCAAGGTTGGAATTCTCTCCTCGGATTGGAACAGTTTATATCCCTGTAACTCTTCATAGGTAAGAGTTGATACCTGAACCTCAGTATGACAGGCTCTCTTCAAATTATAATCATGAAGAACAATCGGAACCTGATCCTTTGTCAGCTGAACATCTAATTCAATTCCATACCCCTTTTCTACTGCCAGGGCGAAGGCTTTCAGAGAGTTCTCCGGCGCATCCGATTGATTATTATGTAGACCACGGTGCGCATAGAGCCAGCCTTCCATACCTTTGATATTCTTATTGCGCTTCAGCTTCGGCATAATTGCCAGAAGGTACAAAACGACAATGATTACTATGATAATTAAGATAAGCTTTGGTAACATAATAGCCTCCAAACTGCAAGCATTTATTAGTATTTATAAAGGAACGCACTAGTCCTCTGAATCAAAACTTTCAATCAAGTCCTTCTTTCTCACCGGTCTGGAATCACCATGCATTACAAACAGCATAGTACATAAGGACGCAACGGAGAATGCGACTGCATAAGGAAACAAAGTCCGGTAAGAGATATACTCTAATAATGCTCCTGAAACAATCGGCGTCAATATCTGAGCCGACATGGAGAAGGTGTAATATAAACCGGTGTATTTACCGATATCAGAGCCCTTACACATCTCGACTACCATTGGGTAGGAATTAACATTAATGGCAGCCCAGCCGATACCGGTGAAGGCAAATACCACATTAATCAATGCAGAATACTCTGTAAATAAAGCACCACAGAGATAGGAGGCAGTCATCATGACAATACCTCCGATAATTGTTTTCTTTCTTCCGATTCTTGTAGCAATGATACCGATCGGAATATAACTGAAGATAGCTGCGATCGTTGCCACAAGTAAGGAATCGGCAAAGCCGCCGGCTTTTAGCTTCCAAACCTGCTCTACATATCTGGAGTAAGCTGTGGTAACCGCGTTATAGGCTGTAAACCATAAGAAGATGGATGCCAAAAGGAGAATAAAGCTTTTCCTCACATCTGCCGGCATTTTATCATCAATAGCCAGGGGTGTCTGACCCGCCTCCTGCTGGTCTTTCTCTGTGTTATGTACTGCTCCGGCTTCCAGATCAATGGTTGCAGATAGCTTCTTCTCGCGGATAATAATTACCAGCAGTACTACCGCAATCACCATAACCGCTGATACTGATAAGAATACCGCTTGATAATCCGTTCCTTCTTTTACCAACACCTTGATCATAACCAGGGTATATACACCACCAAACGCACCCATTAGGTTAATGATAGAGTTTGCCTTACTTCTTAATGGCTTGGGTGTCAGATCCGGCATCAAAGCCACCGCAGGAGAACGATAGGAGCCCATAGCCACTAATACGATTCCCAAAAATAATACAAACAAAATCATGCTGGCTGCTTTATTCGCAACCGGAATAAAGGTCATCGCTATTACTGCAACGAAAGTACCTCCGATAATAAACGGTGTCCTCTTACCTAGGGGAGTATCTACCTTATCGGATAAGGAACCGAATAAAGGTAATAGAAATAAAGCCAACACATTATCCAAAGCCATTAGCATACCGGTTACCGTCTCTCCAAGACCGAACGTGTTCTTTAGCATCAGGGGAATGATATTATCGTACAATTGCCAGAAACAACAGATGGACATAAATGCAAGCCCCACAAAGAAAGTCCGCTTATAGTTTAGTCTCATACTTCCTCCTTTTTGCCTACTTTAGCAGGCAACCCCATTTTATTTTTGATTTGTAAAAATATATGCTCCAATTCCCACAGCAATCGTCAGATTAAGGGAATCCACATCCGGCGACTGGGGAATAAAGATACTGGTTCCAACCTTGAGGTATGAATCATCAAGCCCTGTTGCTTCATTTCCATAGACTAGAGAGAAAAGCTCTGCCTTCGGGCAATCCTTAAGTGTCAGGGTATTCTCACCGTTTAGCATAAAGGTGAACACCTCATGACTAGCAAACTCTTTACGGTATTCATCAAAGCTCTCATAGTGATGAAAATTCAACCGAAACAACGCTCCCATCGAGGAACGCACGGTCTTTGGATTATAAATATCTGCTCCGGGCAAAATGATTGCGATATCATATATTCCAAAACCCACCGCTGTTCGAAGGATTGTTCCAAGGTTACCCATATTACTTGGATTCACCAGCACAATGTGGGGTCGATGAGCAGCCAGCCTACAGTCATATTTATGAAAAACACCTGCGACATAGCAGTTTTCCTTATCGCTGAGCTTTGCGATTAATTTATTATTAAATTCAATGGGAATCTTCTTCTCATCACATAGCCTTCGCAGATTATCCTGATCGGTAAAGCTGGTATCAACAAGAATCTTACGGACCCTCTCCGGTCTTGTCTTAATCAGCTCATAGGTCGGAAAAGCGCCCAAGGTATAGGAATAATCTGCATCCTTTTTATATGGTTTTATCTGGTTTTGTTCTATATTGCTTCCTGCATTATCATTCTTCACGTAATTAACCTCCAGACTACTGAAACAAAAAGATCGTATCCTATTTTTTAAGATACGATCTTACTTTAATTATACTTAATTCAATGCTTGATAGCAAATAAATTTTAAAAGAAAAGCCATATCAGGTTCTTCCCTGACAAGACTCATAACCGCTTTTAATCCTTTTTTTCACCCATAAAAACGAGAGCCAGCATTCCGGGGCCGGTATGGGTACCGATGATAGGCCCTATTTTCGAAATTATAATGTCCTTCACGTTTAATTTACTACGGATCAGCTCTTCTAACTCCTTAGCCTGAGCCAGATCATCACCGTGTCCGATAATGATAGTCTGGGAAGACAGCTGTGTGCCTTCCTCCTCCAGCTTAGACAGCATAAAGTCAAGCTCTGCTCTTGTTCCACGAATTTTTGTAACAACGGTTAGCTTACCTGCCTGATCCGTACTGAGCACCGGGCGAATCTTCAATGCGGTACCTACCATTGCCTCAATTGAACTAATTCTGCCTCCACGTTTTAAGAAGAATAAATCCTTTACCGTAAACCAATGACGGGAACGTCCCTTATTCACCTCTACCCATGTCCTAAGCTCATCAATATTCATTCCCTGCTGCTTTAACAAGGCAGCATTCAATACAAGCAGTC
Source organism: Bacillota bacterium (assembly GCA_023415475.1). Lineage (GTDB taxonomy): Bacteria > Bacillota > Clostridia > Lachnospirales > Lachnospiraceae > Mobilitalea. Next base: position 5,267 of record JAEZKL010000188.1, read on the forward strand.
CCTCACCAATGGACGCACATAAGGAATCGATACCATAGATTTTCCGATCCGGATAATCCTCCGACAGATCACGGATCACGATCTGTGAGGTATTATAGGTTCCGCTTAATCCTGATGAAAAGGCAATATAAAGAATATCCTTACCTTGCTTTAATATTTCCTCAAAATAATCCATGAAAATTGCTGGAGTAATCTGTGTTGTATGGGAAACCGCTCCGTTTTTCAGCTTCTGATAAAAATCCTCAATGGATAATTCTCTCTCATCCGGATAATGATGATATTCCTCATTATCTACATTTACTCCCATAGGAATTATTCTTATATCATATTTATCGATAACATTCGCAGGAAGATCCAGTGTAGCATCACTAACGATTACATAATCGTTCATCATTAATAACTCCTTTAACCTTCATTTTTACCCTAGCATCTGATCCTCACTCCAGCCTGTACTTATCTCAAGGCTCTTGCGGACATATGCTGTAAGGGTAAATCACCTTAATCATAATAACATAATACATTCACCTTGAAAAGTTTGTGCTAATGTCTTACCTTATGGTTACACATATCACTTATTTTACAATACTATACTTTACAGCGCAAGCTTCAATATACTTATATTTAACATATTCCCTGTAAGCACTATGCATATGACAAATCTTATCCTATAGGATCAGATTGGCGATATACATTACGAAAGGTATGGTAATCATCGATGCAATGGTTGATACTGCGAATATCTCTGATGCATAGAGATAATTCTTATCATATCGAAGCGCAAATAGATTGACCGTAGCGGCAGTCGGGCAGGCTGCGGCTAAAACTGATGTCAGCAGTATAATATTAGGAAGTTTAAATAATCGAAAGACAACCAACATGGCAATCGGAATCAGAAGAAGCTTAACTATAGAAATATAATAGATCCGAAGCTTAACCAATAATTTTCTTATATCAGTCTGTGCAATCGTGATACCTGCTACCAGCATTGCTAAAGGCGTGTTCATGTTACCGATATAGGTCAAGGTATCTGTCAGGATATCCGGCAGCATTATTCTTGTTATAAATAAGAGGAAACCACCCACCGCTGCAATAATCGAAGGTGACAGAAAAGCCTTCCCAATGGATTTGATATTCGCTTTACCGGTCATGATGATGACGCCATGGGTCCAGACCAATAGGCTAAATATGGTAATATAAGCCGTGATATAGAATACTCCTTCACTTCCGAAAAGGCCTTCGGCCATGGGAATACCAATAAACCCGCAGTTGGAATAAATCACTGCAAACCGTTCAATCGCAAGATCTGTCTCGTGCTTATTGCCACGAATAATCACATATCCTATGATAATTGCGAAGATATGGGTCGCCACTGCCATTACAAGAGAAATCAACAGTCCGGTTAATAAAGTTGAATCATACTCTCTTTGATAAGATATCAGGATTAGAATTGGATTAACCAGCATTAGCACTATGTCAGAAAGTTTTTTATTTGTATTTTGATCTATCAAACGAATACGATAACAAATGATACCGATTAACATGATTAAGAACATAATCGCAATTTGATGAAACGCTGTAGCAGCAAGAAACATATGTATGGCCTTCTTTCCTATATAATTCGTAAAAACAGTCGAATTATATTATGCACTTTTTTTCACTGTGAAGCAAGTAGATTTTTTTGAATTGAATGTAGAAAATGTATAATTCCTTTTGATAATGTCCTATCATATAACAATAAATAGATTGATGATTGGATTTGTAATTTGTAAAATCTTATTAATTTAGATAATGGTACTGAAAGAGGGAGTAGTTAGCATACAATTAGTATGTGGCAAGTCAACATAGTGATTCCGTAAAAAATCTGGCTTACCTTAATGAACGAGACTCATGTATGGCTGAATTCCGGCTATACATGAGCTTTATTTATGTTCATCTCCTGCTCTTAACCGATACTGTTACCGATAAGAAAGGAATATGATATGGATTTAATAACATTAATCTTACTTGCACTTGGCGTATCCGCAGATGCCTTTGCAGTAGCTGTAACAAATGGCATGTGCAGTAGCAAGGTGACAAAAAAGCATGCAGTTGTGACTGCCTTAACCTTTGGCTTTTTTCAGGCATTGATGCCGGTGCTGGGTTTTACTCTGGGAAAAGCCTTTTCTGATATCGTATGTCGCTACCAGCATTGGATTGCTCTCCTGCTTCTTGGAGCAATCGGTGTTAATATGTTAGCCGATACCTTTGAGGAATGGAAAAGCACCGTATCCACCTGCACGAACCGAAACCTGTTTAATGCGAAAAATCTCATAATGCAGGGGATTGCCACAAGTATTGATGCTTTGGCAGCCGGTGTTAGTATTGCTGTATTAAATATCAATATCCTTTCCGCAGCATTACTGATCGGACTGATTACCTTTGTTCTGTGTACCTTAGGCGTTTACATCGGTAAGAAGTTCGGCTCCTTATTCGGTCTGCGCGCTAAGCTGGTAGGTGGTATCGTTTTAATCGCCATAGGCTTAAAAATATTTGTGGAGAATCAATTCTTATAGATATTACGCAAAACACAAAACCAAAGCTACAAAAGCTTGATAATTACCAAGTTTTGATAGATAATATAGAGGTATGGTATCTCACAAAACGAGAGGAGAATGCAGATGAGCTATGAAGCATGTTTTGAAAAGCTGCCAAAGCTTGAGACTAATCGATTGATTCTTCGCCAAATAACCGATAGTGCCTCCGATGGAAAGGACAGTCTGGAATTCATTAATGATTACAGCGTATATCGTTTTTGGGGATTGTATGACGAAGCAAAGGATACCAATGGTCGACGACGTCCTAAGAAGAAAATCAAGCTGGATTATCACTATAACGCCACCATGAAGGAGTACCGTGCCGGCCGTGAGCTAACCTGGCTTTTGGAGCTAAAGGATTCTCATAAGGTGATCGGTGAGATGGTGTTTTATGATTTTCGTTTAAAACGTCAGGCAGATATCGGTTATCGTATCAATAAGGAGTATTGGGGTAAGGGCTTTGCTCCGGAGGCAGGACAGGCACTGATTAAATTAGCGTTTGAATATATGGGACTGACCCGTATCCAGCTACGCTGCTTTGCCGATAATCATGGTTCCGTCAGAGTTGCACATAAGCTTAACTTCACTCAGGAAGGCTATATTAAACAGGGAGCCATCCTGAATGTAATGACTGATTATTATATCTTCGGACTACTGCAAGAGAATTATGACAAAAACACAATTGATGATTCGATTTTAATTTTTGAAGGAGGATGCTAATGAAGGCATTATTTATTGGAGGTACCGGAACCATCAGTACCGCAATTACACAGCTTGCTCCCGGCTACGGTTTTGATCTCTATCTTTTAAACCGTGGTAACCGCTCAGAGCTGGTCCCGGAGGGTGTTAAGATGATTGAAGCAGATATTAATAACGAAGCTGATGTCAAAGAGAAGCTTAAGGATATGACCTTTGATGTTGTGGCACAGTTTATTGCTTTTGATACGGAGGCATTAAAGAGGGATGTCCGTTTATTTACCGGTAAGACAAAGCAGTACATCTTCATCAGCTCTGCTTCTGCTTATCAGAAGCCCCTGTCAAGCCCTATCATTACAGAGAGCACTCCTCTGGCCAATCCATATTGGGAGTACTCAAGAAAAAAGATTGCATGTGAGGAATATCTGATGGAGGAATATCGGAGCAACGGCTTCCCTATCACCATCGTTCGTCCCAGTCATACCTATGGTTGCTTTAACGTTCCTCTGGCTATTCATGGAAGGAACGGCAGTTATAGTGTCATAAACCGCATCAAGCAGGGTAAGAAGGTTATTGTACATGGTGACGGAAGCTCACTCTGGACACTGACCCATAATTCGGATTTTGCGAAAGCCTTTCTCGGTCTGATGGGTAATTTCCACGCAATCGGTGAAGCTGTTCAGATTACCTCGGATGAAAGCCTTGCCTGGAATCAGATTTATGAGATTATCGGTAATGCCCTGGGAGTTAAGCCTAACATAGTCCATATCCCCTCCGAGACCTTAGCAAAAGCAAATAGTG
>JAEZKL010000008.1 GCA_023415475.1 Bacillota bacterium
GGGTGATGTTCTGCCTAGGGTGACTTACTGTAAGGCCGCCCCTTATAAGTGATGTTGACGTTTGGGTCTTACGCAACAGGAATTTGTGAACCGTGTCAGGTCAGGAATGAAGCAGCACTAAGCAAAAGCTCTTGTGTGCCGTAAGGCTGCCTGAACCGAGTTAACTGTAAGGGTAACGCTTATGGTAAGCATTCGAAGCAGAACGCACGGATTAAAATATATAAAGGGAGCCTGTTATCAGGCTTTCTTTTTTTTGTGCCCCGCAAGCCGCGGTCAGGCAAAGCTTGCGATGCTAGCGTTGAAGGTATCAGCTGGCCAGCTCTTATCTGAGAATTTTGTACTATATAATGAAAATATCTTACATTTTCCTTTTTGATTCTACAAATTTAGTATATAATAGTGATGTGCTGTTATATAATGTCGTTGATTAGGCGGTGTAATTATGGAATGGAAGATGAATCCGAATGCAGTAAATCAATTTTCAAAGGGGAGTACCATATACACCCTGGAGGATCCCGTATTCAGTGTTGGAATGATAATTAAAGGACGAGTTATGATACATAACAAAGGAGCGAAGATCATCGTTGGTTCGGGCTCTTTCTTAGGCATTAACGATTTATATCAGGGTAAGTATCTCAGCTCATATACCGCTGTGGATGATTTGCTCCTTTATGTATACCCGATTAGTTCGGTTGAGGAGTTAGATACCATTTTAAGTGTGAATAAGGATTATCACGGCTTTATGGTTGCTTCCTTCTATAAGATGATTTATGAGCTGGACCAGATCTATCATGGGATGATCAAATGTAGAGCCTCACTCTACAAGTTTCTGACAGAGTACTATAACAAATATCTTTCGATGGCGAATCGGAAAGGCATTAAGCCGCCGGTTTCCCAGCGAATCAATAAGCTGGAGTTTATGGACAGCGATCTTGAGCTACTGATGGATCGGATTAATTATTATATTGAGTGTAAGAGTCTGCCCATCGATGCAGTAAAAACATTTTATTCTTATGGCAATGCAATTACCCAGTATCAGATTGAGGACCAGGTTAATGTGGTAAATCAACAAATAGAAGCCTTGAAGGAAATGGAAGAGGATTTTGTTAATATGGCCGAGTGTCTGGTGGATGATACGGATACCTGTCTGTTCCATATGATAGCAGAGTTTTCTATCTCGTTGGATAATTCCAGCGGCACCAGTAATGAAGTAATGGAGATGATGGATGATATCATCGAACAGGTTAATCAGGCAGAGAACTTTGCCGAGCGAATGCTATCCTCAGGGCTCAAGGTGAACCGCAAGAAGATGGAGGAGGTATATCATCTTCTGCTTACCAACAATAAAGAAGAGAGTGTCAGCACTGCGTCTAAGTTAAAATATTCCGGAGAGGATACCGCGGAAGCAATGGAGGAAATGAAGGACTCCTTTGCCAAGATACTTAAGTATGCAAGAATTGACGGAGACAGGGCTGTTGAAATGCAGACTGTAATGCAGGATTTTGTTCATATGAAGGACAAGTTTTCCTCCGAGGATCATGCCAGGAAGCTAAGAAGAAAATTATCAGATAATCATTATGCAATATACCTGCCGGTCTTTTTGCGTGCCTATCAGGAGAAGAAGCCGCCCCGTCTGATCGATCTTTTTCTTAAATACGGCTTTGCCGATGAAAGGCTTTTGACGAATGAGCAGATGTTATCCTTATATTTTCTGAAGGATGAGGATGAGAACCAGGGCCTTTGTAAGGTATACAATATTAAGGCTTGGCTTACGATGATCTATGAAGGCAAGAAGGAGCCTTCGAAGAATGAATTTGACTTAGAATATCCGGAGTATCTGGTAGGACTTCGCAAGCAAAATCAGCTTACAGAGAAGGAAGTGGTTCAGTCCCTTACGGATCCTTTAAAGAAACTCCAATATGAGATACAGAATATGTTTCGTTATAATAACCGTACCACGAATGGTCAGATTTCCAGCTTTATCCCTTTCCTGCATAAGGATCAGTGGTCAAACGGAATAGAAAGACTTCTGTTAACCTCTGAAAAGGTTAATGAAGCGATTGCCCAAATCATGCGTGTTGATTATTCTGTATTTGATCGGGAGATGATCTACTCTAATAAGAATATCGTTAAGGAATATGTAATAAAGAGGGTGTTCCCGGACGTAATATTATTACCGAATGTAGGAAATAACGGGATTATGTGGCAAGAGATCTCTGGAAAGAAGAGAGACACCAGTGCGCGCTTCCTTCTGCCAATATTCACGGATATCAACCTGGCACTCTTGCTGACTCGGATCCTGGGAAGATTTCGCTGGGAGCTGTGCCGTACCATTGAAGGAATCTCATGGAATGATATCCAGGTTAAATCCCTTACCTCCGAGTATTGTGATTATCTGCAATTCTACCGTAAGAATAAAGAACTGTCTGAGGAGAAGAAGGAGAAGATTAAAGCACAGATTCAAAAAGGCCGCAATAGCAGCCGGGAAATCTTTGTCATTGATTACGAGCTATGGATTAACTATGAAGCGATGGGTGCGATCAAGTTGAATAAGCCGGTAAGGGAGTTAATGGCAACCTATTGTCCCTTCGCGAAGGAGATTCGAGAGCAGATTAAGATGCAACCAATGTTTGATGAAGCGATGGCACGCTATAATCGGGAGAAGCAGAAGAAGGTTCGTGAGATTGAGGGAAGACATCGTCTGCTCCAGAAGGAAAATATAGAGATCCCTCAGGAGCTTATCGATACTTTAATATATCATCGCGATTTATAAGTGCTGATCTGGCTTTCCAAGAAGGATAGTATATTAAAATATATGGTAAACACTTGGCTGTTTTAAGTTTAATCTTAAGGCAGCCCTTTTCATGTGTTATAGTTCCTTTGCCTTATTTTGTTTCTTCCAGCTGTTTATACTTGTCTAATCAGGTGACAAATGGTAGTATTATAAGAAGGAAAAACCATACGCAGTTGTATTGAGGGTTAATAATACAAAGGAGGTTCAACATGGGAAGCTACGAAATCATTGTAAAGATAGAAGAAATGAGAAGACGTATGGAAGAGAGTGATGCCTCGTCGGCCCAGAAGATTCTTGATACAATTGAAATCAAGAGAATCAAGAACATGTCTGACCTTAGCTTAATTGCAGAGGTCTATGCTGAAAACGAAAGATATGAGGAAGCGTTACAGCTTTATCTTAGAATATATGAAAAGACAAAATCCAGAAAATCTCTGTTCCAGCTGGTGGATCTGAATATAAAGCTCCGGATACAGGAGGATGCAGAGCGTTACCTGAGAGATTATGAGAAGCTTGCAGCAAGGGATTTTTACAAATATATTTTCCGGTATAAGATTGATAAACTTAAGGGAGAGTCTTATGAGACGCTGATAGATACATTGGAAACACTGAAGAATACGGAATATATGGAGAAGTGGGCTTATGAGCTTGCCAAAACCTACTATAAGGCAGGGATGGAGAAGGAATGCATTCAAGAATGCTCTGACATAATCCTATGGTTTGGAGAAGGTACTTATGTGGAAAAGGCGAAGCTTCTGCGTTCTTATTATTCCGGTGAGGCAGATAAGACAGAGATCATGGATGAGCTGAAGCGCCGTGCCATGGAGGATACCGGAAGAAATTTGGATACCGATATGGTGAAGGAAGCAGAAGAGAGCCTCCGAGGCGAAGAATTACAAGAGTTGTCGGCAGCCGCTGCAGAGGTAGAGGACGTCTATTCTGCTACCGATTTTAGCGTGGAAGAAGAGACAACTGATTTTGAGAATGACCTGAAGAAGGATATTCGAAGCATACTTACTGAGGAAACGGAAGATATTACACAGTCTCAAGAACCGTTATCAACAGAAGAAGAGCTCCCCGAAGA
>JAEZKL010000046.1 GCA_023415475.1 Bacillota bacterium
TACATATCCTCCTGCTATTACTTCGGCATTTTCTATAAATTTCGTAATGATATTTCCTTTTGCTCTTAAAATTCCTTTATTCATTCCTTGCATACCGCGCTTTAAGATAATCTGTCCCCCAGCCTCGATATATGCACCTTCTACCACACCGTTAACCTCAATATCACCCTTGGCACGTACGGAAAAGCCCGTGATAACATTACCCCGAACAACAACATTCCCCTCATATTCAATGTCACCGGTGGAAGCATCTACGTCTGCATGAACCTCATAGGTGTCAGACACGAATACACGATTATCTACCAGACTGACATGTCCATCCACAGAAGAATACATACGAAGTCCGTCCTCGGACAGATAAATCTTGTTACCGTGTCTTAGGACTCGATTATTCACTTTATTAGGACGTATTACGACTCCGCATACGTCTATCCCGGGTTTTCCCTGGTCCATCGGAGTTAAGGTAGCTAAGAGCTGATCTTTATTACAGTGGCTGATCATATCTAGTTGATGGAAGTCTACGGAACCATCCTCGTTTCTCTTCGGCTTTAATGTCAGGTCTAAATTAAAGTGATAGGTTATCTCTGCATCATGACCTTGCGTAGGAAGTGTTGCCTTTGCAAATATGTAATCGGTGCAATATTGTCTATCTTTTAAGAATTCCATTATTTTATTCTCGTCAAGACCATACTTTACACCGGCTCTTACCAAGGAAGCAACAATCTCATCCTTCATTAAAAGATGTCCATTATTAGACGGCGGATAGAATCTGGCTTTTGCATACATTCGGTCTTCAGCAACCTCTACCTTGATTATCTCATCAATTGTAAATACCGGATAACCGGATATCTTAACCTCAGCAACTCCCTTCAGAGCTGTCATAGCCCTTCCGATTGCTACCTTATCATATTCATAAATCTTCTGATCGATAAGGTAATTAGCTATTTCCTCGTAGAATACAGGCTCTCCTCCTTGTTCTACATCGAAAATTTTTAAGTATGTGCCATCTTGCTTAATTACAATTTGAAAGTAACCATTTCTACCACTCATCCTTCTCCTCCTAACGTGATACCCCTTCCCCTTAGGTTCCTTAGATATTAAATTAAGCATTAAAAACTAGCAAAAACTTCTATATTACTTCCAAGCCGTACCTTCATTTTCTGTAATGCTTTTGTATGTAATTGGGAAATACGGGATTCTGATACCTCTAGAATCCTGCTGATTTCCTTTAAAGTTAATTCCTCATAATAATAGAGTACGATAACCTTCTTTTCTTTTTCTGTTAAGGTCTCTAAGGTTCTCACCAGCACATCCTTCAATTCCTGCTTTTCAACAATTCTATCAGGTTGATCAAAATCAGCGGTAAGACTCTGCTCTACCTTTGATTCGGTTCCTTGTTCCATAAACTCGTCTAACGAAATAATGTTCGTTATCTTAGCCTGATTCTGCCAATTTTCAAACTCATCGACTGATATCTCTAATTCTGTAGCAATCTCGTCATCACTGGCCATACGACCATATTTTTGTTCAAGGCTTTGATACGCCATATCGATCTTTCTCTGTTTTTGCCTTATACTCCTGGGAATCCAATCCATTTTCCTGATTTGATCAAGGATAGCCCCTCTTATTCGAAGCGATGCATAGGTCTCAAATTTTACGCCCTTTGTGTAATCAAATTTATCAACCGCATCGATCAGTCCAAAGGTGCCATAACCAACCAGATCGTCATATTCTACATTATATCCAAGATACATGCTGAGTCGGCCTGCTACCAGTTTTACTAAACCTGCATATTCAATTATGATTTTTTCCTGCAGCTCGGGAGACTTTTTTTTAGCATAATCTTCCCAAAGCTTTTGTTTACCTTCAGCGTTCATAGTACCTCCGAAAATAATTCTTAAGTTTTATGCAGAAGCTATTTCTTCATACCACCCGGTGCCTTGTCACTCGGTTTCATTTCCTCCTCGGCACTCTCAACCTCTTCATCCAGGATATCCTCACCCTTTTTAGGGGCATTGATCACTGTTCTCACTATGATTGCTTTTATGATTAAACCCACAAAATAGAATAAAACTAACACAAGAAGTAATCTTTTTAAGCCCTCTTCCACATTTATCTTATTCACGATATTAAGAACACTGGTAATTAATCCAGCCAACAGCATAACAAGAGCCGGTATATACCTCTCCCGCATCAGATCACCCACTATTCTACTATAAAATTTTACGTTCTTTGCCGACCGATTTAATTAGAAGCGTGCCGTTTTCCGGATAGAACTCAATCGTTCGTCCGTAATTTGCTCCTGTGTCCTCAGCCCGGATAGTAATTCCTAGCTGGGCCAGCTTAAGCTTGGTAGCCTCCACATTACGATCGCCAATTCTCATCATTTCACTGTTATTACCAAAGGCAAACATCTGAGCTCCACCGGCTATTTTAGCAATCAATACTCTTCGATCAGCCCCGATATCCGTCATTTTTTTGATTAGTAAATCTATGCCGGTATCCGCAAATTTCGCTTTGTTTTCGTTGTTCAAAATCTTAGTACTGTCAGGTAGCATAATATGTACCATACCGGCAATTCTCTTCACCGGATCATACAGCACAATTCCTACACAGGAACCCAATCCCAATGTGGTTATTGCATTTGGTGAGACACAGACATTCAAATCTGCCATCCCCACTTTTATCATTTCGTTCATGTACTCACCTTATAATCCTAATGAAGTTAGAATTTCTCCATATGAATCTATGGTCGGTATTAATATGAAATATCCGTTTACCGCCTTATCATCGTCAACAAATTCTGTTTCTATTAGTAATGCCTTATCTCCGATTTTTCCGAACTCAATAGCGGGCACACTTAAGATTGCGCCTGCCATATCGATCGCCATATATGGAACACTTGCCATAATTAGAATGTTTGTTAAGGTTGATAACGAGGACAGATATGCACCTGCAATAATATTACCGATTTCATTTAATGCTGATAACTCCATCTCATTAAAATCCAAAGCTTCATTACTCATATCTCCCATCAGGGAGTTCACCAGATGTCTTGATGCTGCCATATCCATCATAAACATCATCATGCCTTCAATCTGACCTTCGAGGGTAAAAAGAATACCTACTACAAGATTCTCGGCGCCACCGACTATGTCGGACAGCTCCTTGAATTCCAGCAGTTCTACCTTGGGTACCTTCATATCAATTTTCGAGTTAATCATTTGAGAAAGTGCAGTGGTAGCATTTCCTGCACCTATGTTCCCTATTTCTCGAAGTACATCATACTGCATATTATCTAGTTGATTTAAATCTAAATGGGACACCGTCACTGCACCTCTTTTTCAATTACGATTGACGGAATATTAAGCAGGTTAATAAGCTCAGTACCATACTTTCCAATTCCGATACTATAGTTTGCTTTTTCATCCTTATCATCGTAATTCAACTTATCAATTGATGCCTGCTCCAGCGTAATAACTTCTTTTACTTCATCAACAACTAAGCCTACCGGTGCGGCTCCGTTCTCCGGACGCACTATTATAATTCTTGATTTCGAGGTATAAGGTGCTTCTTCCATGCCTATTTTCTTTCTAAGGCTCATAACAGGAACAATCTCACCTCTAAGATTAATTACACCCCGAAAAAATTGCTGAGACTTGGGAATTCTTGTAATACTCTGCATAACAATTATATTGTCTATGTAATTAATATCAATACCATATAGACTCTTGTTAAGATAAGCAATTATGTATTGTTTTGTATCAGCTGCCATATCTACGCACCCCCTATACTAAAGAATTGACATCAAGAATTAATGCCACTTCGCCATTACCAAGGATGGTTGCACCGCTGATAATCTTATGGCTCTTGATATACTTACCGATTGACTTAATAACAATTTCCTGCTGTCCGATTAATTCATCGACTACCATACCGGCAAGTCTCTCGCCCTTCTTAACGATAACCACTAATAACTCCTCGGGAGCAGCCTCCTGTGTCTTGCAATTTAGGAGATTTCCTAAGCGGATAATCGGTACCACATTCCCTCTTAGATTAATAACTTCCTTACCCTGAACTGTCTTGACTTCTTCTACTGAGATATTCTCCACAGTCTGAATACTGCCAAGCGGAAGTGCATATTTCTCATCACCGATAATAACCATAAGGGATTGGATAATGGCAAGGGTCAACGGCAAGCGGATGATGAAGTTTGAACCTTCGCCTAGCTTCGTTTTCGCTTCAATCTCACCGCCAAGCGCTTCAATCTTCGTCTTAACAACATCAAGACCTACACCACGGCCGGATACATCAGTAACCTCCTCTGCGGTTGAGAAGCTCGGCAGGAACAGAATTTCAATAATATCCTTATCCGTCATTCTCTGAGCCTGTTCCTCAGTGATAGTACCCCTATCCAGTGCTTTTTTCTTAATCTTATCCGTATTAATACCGCCGCCGTCATCTCTAACCTCAATGACTACGTTGTTTCCATCCTGATATGCATCCAGATAGATGGAACCCACGGGATTCTTACCAATCTGTTGTCTCTTAGCATTGCTCTCCAGTCCATGATCAGCTGCATTACGAAGAAGATGCATCAATGGATCACCGATCTCATCAATAACGGTACGGTCAAGCTCTGTCTCTTCACCGGTCATATATAATTCCATTTCCTTATCAAGCTTCTTGGATAGATCTCTGATCATTCTCGGGAAACGGTTAACAACGCTCTCTATCGGAACCATTCTTGTCTTCATAACCGATTCATGAAGATTGGTGGTTACTCTTTCTAAATATTCAATCTGCTCATGAAAGCTGTTATCCGTCATGATTTCATTATCATTACTGATTGAAATAAGACCATTCTTAGCAATGATAAGCTCACTTACCAGATTCATCAGAACATCCAGCTTGTCTATATCGACACGAACGGAACGGTTTGCTACAGGCTTAGCAGACTGTTTCGCTGCAGGTGCATTGCCTGCCTTCAAAGAACCCAAGTCCCCCTCTGTCTTCTTAGGCTGAGCAGCGGATACTTCATCCTGCTTTAGAATTGCCGTATAACTAGCAACCTCATCCTCCGGTAACACAATATATCCTGCAACAACCTCCTTCACCTCTGATACATTGGAAGCAGCTTTGCTTAATTTCTCAGGAGTCTCCTTGGTTATAATATATGCAGAATAATCGAAATCATATTTCTCATCCTCAAGATCCTGAGCACTCGGATTCAGCTTGATAATCTCACCGAACTCCTCTAGGGTACGGTTTACCATGAAGGCTCTGGCTCCCTTGAGCATACAATAATCCTGAATATAAATGGTTAATCCGATGACATTCAAACCAAGCATTCCGGCCTTAACCATTGCCTTTTTCTCATGCTCCTCCAGCTTCACACTCATGAATTTCATCTTATCATTTACTCCTACCGGAGCCGATAGGGCTATTTCTTCCTTTGCGGTTACCACGCTCTTAGCAGCAGGAGAATGTCCCAGTCCCTCGATAAGGAAATTATTCAAGGCGTTGATAATATCTTCATTATCCGCCTCCCCTTCACTGGATTCGGATTGAATATTACTTAAGTAGTTTTCCAACGCATCCAGGCCCTTGAATAGAATATCGATCAATGAGGAGGTCGCTTTCATCTTGCCGGTTCTGATTTCTGAAAATACATTCTCCATATCATGGGTCAATCTCTGCATTCTCTTATAGCCCATAGTACCTGCCATACCCTTCAGGGAATGGGCGGCACGGAAAATCTCATTAATCGTTTCTTCATTTTCCGGCTCACGTTCCAGCACTAATAAATGCTGATTCAAGTTCTGTAAATGCTCTTTTGTTTCTTCAATAAATATCTCTAGGTATTGACTTACGTCCATTTAGCGCACCCCCACATTCTTTATGATGGCATCAGATACATCACTTAATGCAACCACTTCATCTACAAGTCCTGCATCCTTTATAACCTTTGGCATTCCATATACAATACTGGTTTCTTCGTTCTGTGCTATCACATAAATATTTTGTTTTTTACTAAGCATTGATATACCGGCGGTACCGTCCCCGCCCATACCGGTAAGAACTACGCAGGTAATTTGATCAAAACTCGTATCTACAAGAGATTCATACATAATGTCTGCACAAGGTAATAACCCATGCCTTGCCGGCTCTTGTGAGATCACAATACGATAAGTTTGATCATCTTGTTTTCTAAGGCGCATCTGGTAACCGCCTTTTGCGATATACACAGTGCCTTTTGCCAGGATTTCACCATCCTCTGCTTCCTTTACGGTCAACGGGCTTAACTCATTTAGTCTGTCTGCCAGAGATTTTGTGAAGCCACCGGGCATATGCTGTACAATTAACATACCTGCATCCAGATTAGCCGGCAAATTAGGCAAAACACTATGAAGAGCCTTGGGTCCTCCGGTAGAACAGGCAAGAGCAACAAGCTTCTTCGCACCCTGGGGTAATGTAACATTCTGCTTTCTTTGAATTACTTCTTTGACCGCCGAAAGCTCCTCCATAACCTGTGTCATTGTTTTGTCTTCTTTGACAGAGACTACTCCAATTGCCTTTGCTTCTGCTTTCGTCGCTGTAACAAGACTTTCTAATATCCGATCAGAGAAAAGGTTACTCTTAACCTCCATAAAGCTTTCCGGCTTGGTTACAAAATCAAAAGCTCCCAGCTCCAATGCCCGAATTGTTTCTTTTGCTTCTTTTTTGGCAATGGTACTGACTATGATTACGGTTGCCTGAATACCCTTGACCTTCAAAGCCTCCAGTAATTCAATACCGTTCATCTTGGGCATATTAATGTCAAGCAGGACTGCATCATAATCTTTTCCATTGCTTTGTAAAAGCTCTAAGCCTTCCAATCCGTTTACTGCAACTTCTGATACATGAAATCTCTTATCTGAATTAATTATATCAGAGAGTACCCTTCGCATAAGTGCAGAGTCATCTATTATTAAAATATTTTTCGTCATTTTCTGATATGTTCCTCCATAGTGGCTGATCGCTTAACTCTGCTTCGCGGCTTCGTGTTATGTCCTAATCGCATCTACCCTATCTCATTTTTTCTGCGCCTACGTTCCTGCTCAAATATGTATTTAATTAATGCTTCCCTGTCATTCGGCATAATATCATTAAATTCCACTCTGTGTTCATACATACCAACCCTGACAGGAATGCGTTTTGAGGATATTATTTTCGCATTCAATACCAGCTTCTTCACCTTTTTGCCAGCTATAAAATCCAGTTTAATTCTTACTTTGTCACCTGATTTATGTAGTGCTTCGGAATTAAATCTTGCTCCTCCCCCGCTTAAATCTGTAATAGAGGCCGAGATCCACTCCCGGTCGAACTCTGCAAGTATATTCTGTGCTTCTGTCATAGCTTCCGGCGTTACAAAGCTCTCCGTATTCATTTTCTTCTCTAATATCTCTTCTTCCAGCGAAATCGGTCGATAATAGATATCATGGATACACTCTAATCGATAATACTGCCTTCTTTGAAATTTCTCAAGGTTAGTGGTAATACGAACAACCGTAATAATCGTGTTATTATCCTTATGGTTGCTAATTACCATGCAATTGCATTGATAAAGTCCTTTCTCCGTATAAAAGCACAGATTATAATACCCTCCCACCGAAAGAGGAATCGTCCTTCCATAAACAATAGGTGCAGCTATGTTTATTACATTTCCATCAATCAAATCAACCAATTGGCTAACAAACGCCTTAGCTGTGTGAACCGGCTTTCCGTTGCGGCTAAGTGGCTTGATATCAATTTTATCACCGACAGATAATACTTCATGAAGCATATCTCCACCCCCCAGGTTTAATAATACAAATAACTATTTCATAATACGTGAACGAAGTAAATTAGTAAATAATTGTGCGATTCCTTTTCTGTTATGTAAATTTGATACATCATTTTCGCAGAGAGTATTTGCAAAGGAGAAAACCATCCTGGAAAACTGTGAATTCGGATATAGCATCAGTACCGGCTTCTGTTTCATTACTGCCTTGGATACGCTGCTATCCAAGGGAAGTGCTCCCAGATATTCCAGCTTCAGACTTAAGAACTTATTGACAACTAAACTTAATTTATCATATAATTCTTTCCCTTCCTCATCATTGTCAATGCGATTTGCGATCATCTTAATCACCGTATCCTGTAGGGAAATATCTGTTTTTCGATTTAAAGTTTTTAATAATGCATAGGCATCAGTAATTGATGTTGGCTCCGGTGTTGCTACAAGAAGTACCTCTGAGCTGGCTGCTACAAATTCCAAAACAGAATCAGCAATTCCAGCTCCTGTATCTATAATTATAATATCGGCACGTTCATCTAATTCCACTAATTTATGGATAAGGTATACAATTTGATCCTTGGATAGATTCGTCAATTCCTGTATGCCGGATCCTCCGGAGATAAAGCCAATGTTTTCCGGTCCCTCAGTGATAATATCTGTTAAGGTTTTACCGCGAAAAATGAGATCCGCCAGATTGTACTGCGGCCTGATTCCTAACATAACCTCAACATTTGCTAATCCAAAGTCTGCATCCAACACGATCACCCGCTTGCCCAATCTACTTAAGGCAATCGCCAAATTAACGGAAATGCTTGATTTTCCGACTCCACCCTTTCCACTTGTAACAGTAATAACTCTGGCCACATTTCTGGGGGCAGCTTGTTCTTTAACCATTTTTCTCAGTTTTTCTGCCTGATCCATACTATTGCCCCCTTAATAACTGCTTAGCGATACTTTGAGCGTCTACTCTGGTGATGTCATCGGGTACGTTCTGCCCAAAGGTAGCATAAGACAAAGGTGCTTCTGTCAGCATTCGAATGTTAAACAGGTTGCCGATGGTACCGGTTTCGTCCAGTTTCGTAAAAATAAGATTATAATTAATTATTTCAGAATATGCTTCTGTTATTCTAATCAAATCCTGATACTTAGTCGTGGCACTCAGAACCAGATAAACCTCACGATCCTCCTCCGGAATAGTGTTAATGAGCTGCTCAATGTCATCTCGCTGATCCTTGCTACGATGGGATCTCCCAGCTGTATCAACAAAAACAATATCAAAATCAGCATAGTCTTCTCTTGCCTGAAGCATCTCATCCTCCGAATAAATTACCTTCAAAGGAATTCCTAAGATATTCGCTTAGGTTCTCAGTTGCTCCACTGCCGCGATACGATAAGTATCAGCAGTTAAAAAGGCTACCTTAGCCTTCTCATTTACCTTAAATTTGGAGGCTATTTTGGCTATCGTTGTCGTTTTTCCGACTCCGGTCGGTCCGATAAAGAAAATAAATTTAGGGGTCTTACCGACGAGCTCTATCGTCTTAGGCTGTCCAAGCTTGAGTATTATTTTTTGATAAATGCTGGCAAGGATATTATCCATGGAAGCATCCTTCTTTAAATTGCCTTCTATTTCTGTAATAATCTGATTTGCATATTTTTCATCAACCTCATTATTAACCAACTGGTTATAGATTAGTTGAATACAAGCTAGGTTTTTATTTGTCTCCACTGCTTTCGCTTCTTCCTCATCGGATCCTTGTTTTTCTTTGAGTGTTATCTGTTTCTCTAAGAGGCTCTGGAGATTATTAAGCTTAGCTTCAATAGCGGAAGGCGCTGTATCAGAGTTATTGACCGACTGCCTCAACTTGTCAGAGGGCTCCTCATCATAGATAACATCTGCAAAAACCGTTTTTCGAGCAGGAGCATGCGTCGGTGCCAGTTTTGCTTTATCATTCTTGTATGTAATATTTTCATCTACAGCAGCCGTAATCTCTACGACAGACTTACGAAACAGTTTATAAATCCCTTTCGGCGATATGGTCTTAATATTCATAACAATAGCATCCTTACCAAGCTCTTCCTTGGCAAGCATGATTGCTTCTGTTTCCGTATTCGCTTGAAATTTTTTAATAATCACTATACTGTCACCATCCCAACTGACTGTAATTCAACATTTGAATCGATCTCATTATATGATACAACTATTAAATCTTTAAAATAATCCTGTGTCAAGCGTTTAAAATACATTCTTACGATCGGTGAGGTAATTATAACTGGATTTTTACCTAAATCCTCTAATTTATGTACCTCAGTCTGAACTGATTCAATAATTTCCCGGGTAATACCTGGATCAAGTGCCAGATAGGCCCCCTGCTCCGATTGCTTAACTGCTCCCATAATCTCCTGCTCCACCTTAGGATCTAAAGTAACTACACTGGTCATCTCACCGGAGGGGAAGTATTTCTTCGAGATTGCTCTCTTTAAGCTCTGTCTTACATATTCTGTTAATACATCCGTATCATGGGTTGTAGTAGCATAATCAGCCAAGGTTTCAAAAATAGTTACCAAATCACGGATCGATATCCCCTCTCGCAAAAGGTTCTGTAATACCTTTTGAATCTCGCCGATATTAAGAAGCTTTGGTACCAGTTCGGATACAAGTGTTTGATTCGCTTCCTGAATATTATTAACCAGACTCTGTACATCCTGTCTTGTAAGCAGCTCATGAATATGACTGCGGATAACCTCAGTCAGGTGAGTTGCCATGATGGACGGAGGATCCACTACGGTATAGCCAAGTGTCTCTGCTTTTTCTCTCTGATTTTCAGTAATCCAGAGAGCAGGCAGATGGAAGGAGGGCTCAAAGGTAGGAATACCCGTGATTTCTTCTTCGACATATCCGGGATTCATCGCCATGTAATGATCAAATAGAATCTCGCCTTCACTCACCTGAATTCCCTTAATTTTAATGATATATTGATTCGGATTGAGCTGAATATTATCTCTTAGTCGAATCATAGGTACAACACATCCAAGCTCAAGAGCAACCTGTCTACGAATTAGCACTACTCGGTCAAGCAAATCACCGCCTTGATTGGTGTCTGCTAAAGGTATGATACCATAACCGAACTCAAGCTCAATCGGATCAACCTGCAGTAAGGTAACTACATTCTCCGGTTTTCTGATTTCACTGGCTGCTGCTTCCTCGGAGGATACCTCTTGCTCTATCGCTGCAACCTCAACTCAGGAGGCAATCATCCGGCCGGATATGATGAATATCAAACCATATATTGTGAAAAGTAACGTATTTAAGGGTGTAAGAATACCAAAACCAATCATACTGGCACCAACGAGATACAGCGCTTTGGGGATGGAGAACAGCTGCTTCATCAGCAAATCTCCAAAATCTGCTTCCTTCGAAACCTTGGTTACCAGGATACCCGTTGCAAGTGAGATCATTAGGGAAGGAATCTGACTTACCAGACCATCACCGATCGTTAAAATAGCAAAATGCTCGAAGGCATCCATTGCAGGCATCCCCATATAGAGTACGCCCATAACGGTACCACCGACCATATTGATAACGGTAATTATTAAGCCGGCAATCGCGTCTCCCTTAACATACTTAGTAGCACCATCCATGGAACCAAAGAAAGCTGATTCATCCTGGATCTTTTCACGACGGGCTCTAGCTTCTGCGTCAGTGATCGCTCCGGTGTTTAAATCAGCATCGATTGCCATCTGCTTACCCGGCATCGCATCCAGGGTAAACCTTGCGGTTACCTCTGCAACACGTTCCGAGCCTTTATTAATAACCATAAACTGAACTAAAATTAATACGATAAAGACGATAATACCGATAACCAGATTACCGCCACCGACAAACTGACCAAAGGTTGTTACGACATTACCGGGTTCGCCGCTCATCAGAATCAGCTTCGTACTGGATACATTCAAGGAGATACGAAAAATCGTCGTAAATAACAATATGGTCGGAAACGCCGACATATTAAGAACTTCCTTCGTAAACATCGCGTTAAAAAGGATTACCATTGCGATGGAAATATTCAATGCCAGTAATAAGTCCAGCATTAAGGAATTCATAGGAATTATCAAAAATACGATTGCAGAGAGCAGGAACAATCCGACAATCAGGTCATTTCTCTTCATTTAAACCTCCAAAAGGTATCTTATCAACTTATTTTATTTTTAAGCCCATATACATAGGCAAGAACTTCCGCAGTCATCTGATAAAGCTCCGGAGGAATCTCAGCTCCAAGCTCTACATTGTAATAAAGCATTCTGGCCAGAGGTTTATTTTCTACTATCTCGACCCCATTTTCTTTTGCTACCTCTTTGATCTTCTGGGCCAGATAATCCGCTCCCTTAGCAATCAGTATCGGAGCTTCACTGGAGGCTTTGTCATATTTGATTGCAGCTGCAAGATGAGTCGGGTTCGTAATTACTACATCCGCTGTCGGCAAAGCTTGCATCATTCTTTTTTGTGATACCTCACGCATCTTAGCACGAATTTTGCTTTTAATTAAAGGATCACCTTCTGTATTTTTAAACTCATCCTTTACCTCTTGCTTTGTCATCCTCATGTCTTTTTTAAACTTCATCTTCTGATAGAATAAATCAGCAAAGCCGATGACCAAAAAGATAAGGCTGATTTTCAATCCTAAATCAAGTACTAAATCTCCGATCAGGAGAATTGCCTGCTCCAACTTCATATCATATAGAACAAACAGCAGCTGCCACTCATTCTTCAGAGTATTATAAGCCAGATAGGATATTATAACGATTTTAACCAGTTCGATAATAAGCTCAATAATTTTATCCTTAGACAACAGTTTCTTGAAACCATTAACCGGATTCAAGTGAGAAAGCTTTGGTATCAGAGTTTTTCCCGATATCTTCCATTTAACCTGAAGCAATACAACAACGAAGGATACCACTACTGTTGTAGCAAAAACCGGTATACATATGATAAGTATCGTCAGTATTGTATCCATTAACAAATTACTTACTGCGGCGATATTAAGCTCTTCGCTTGCCAGCTTATCAATA
Organism: Bacillota bacterium; assembly: GCA_023415475.1. Taxonomy (GTDB): domain Bacteria; phylum Bacillota; class Clostridia; order Lachnospirales; family Lachnospiraceae; genus Mobilitalea. The sequence continues at coordinate 12,887 of JAEZKL010000046.1, forward strand.
TTACCGAATATTTTAACAAAATATTTCAGAAAACCATCACCGATATATGAGATAAATACCTTAATTACAATGAAAAATGTGGCCAGAGCGGAAGCTGATATCAACTCTTTACTTCTTGCTACCTGGCCTTCCTTTCTGGCATCATTCAGCTTCTTGGTGGTGGCCTCTTCTGTCTTATCTGCACCTTCCGCAAAAAATTGCAAATGGTAAGGAAGTCGAAATGAAGAAATCCTGATTTGCTCTGCTGTAATCATACTAATCCTTCCTAGCGTAGCATCCCAATGGAATTTAAGAGCATCTCTTTCATCTTGTTAAAGATAAAATCTGCAACAGAAGGGATTAGCTCCATAATCATAGCTAATACAACTAAGCCAACGAATATTTTTAGCTGTATTCCAATCACAAACATATTCATCTGAGGTGCAATCTTCGCCAGAATTGCTAATATGGTATTCACAATTAAGATTGCGGCGAAAATCGGAAGTACAATACGAAAGCCTATAATGAAATAATCTATGATGAATTGTATCATCAATTGATATAGATTTGGATTGAAATTAGCCTTACCGATCTCGATAATTTGAAAGGAATCAATAATTGCTCTTAAAAAATAATGATGTAAGTTAGTGATCAACATCATTAAGAGTATTAAATAGCCATAGAAATTCGCTGTTATAGTAGTTTGTATGCTGGTTACCGGGTCAATCTCATTGACCATGGAAAAACCGATTTCCATATCGATGATCTGTCCTGCAAATGCAATAATCTGATAGACAATATTGGCAAAAAAACCCATGATAGCTCCGGCTAGTGCTTCTTTTACTACAAGAACCGCAAAACCGATCACACCGGTATATTCCGGCGTGCTATAAGGAATGGAATAAAATACAATCAATGCCAAAAAAACAGATAAGCCGGTTTTCACTCGAATCGGTACATTTCTTAACGAAAAAAAAGGAGCCGTAAAGAAAAAACCGGTAATCCTCACAAGTATTAACAATAAAAACTCAAAATTCTCAATTGTAAAGTTCATAAAGCATTAATATAATAACTAAAGTTTGTGAATAGCTCCACCATGTAATCCCTTAGGGAATTTAGTATCCAGCTTCCCGCCAGTATGATTACCAGAAACACTGCAATCAGCTTCGGAACAAATGTGAGGGTTTGCTCCTGTATTGAGGTAACTGTCTGCAAAATACTGACAACAAGTCCGACCACCAGGGACGCAAGGAGCATTGGTGCCGAAGCTTTCAGAACAAGATACACAGCTTGTCTTGCTATATCAATAATAATAGTCTCATTCATAACAATAACCGTGCCTTTCTAGGATTCTGCAAACCTTTGGTGTTCGTATTTTACACTATTGCCGTCAGTAAAACGTCTGCACTAATTCGCCTATGACCAAATTCCAGCCATCTGCTATAATAAACAATAAAATCTTAAATGGCATTGAAATCATTGTAGGCGGTAACATCATCATACCCATTGACATTAGGGTAGATGCAACCACCATATCAATAACAAGGAACGGTATGTATATTAAGAATCCAATTATGAAGGCATTTCGCAATTCACTTATAATGAAAGCAGGTATAATCACAGTAATCGGTATCTCATCTGCTGATTCTACCGTGCCAATTTTAGCAATATCCATAAACAGACGAATATCCTTCTCATGACCGCTCAGCTGATCCAGCATAAAATCTCGGATCGGAGCCAAACCTGCATCAAACGCCTCCTCCTGGGTAATAGTACCGGCAGATAGAGGTTTGATCGCTTCGGTATTAATCTGTGTAAATACCGGAGACATAATAAAGAAGGTTAAAAACATAGCCAAGCCTACCAGAACCTGATTTGGCGGCGTTGTTGTGGTCCCCATTGCTGCTCTCACAAAGTGTAATACTATAATAATTCTGGTAAAGGATGTTACCATTATTAAAATAGACGGAGCAACTGAGATAACGGTTAATACTAATAATATCTGCAGTGTAGAGGAAAGACCGTTGGCATCCTCATCGGTATTCAGAGTAAACTCTAATGGACCTAATGAGCCCGCGAGATTATTTCCGCTTTCCTCAGCGGTGGCAGTAACAGTATCTTTAGCTGTCTGAGCATACGCTGTCTTCTCTCCGCACATAACCAGGATCCCAATCGTTAATAATACTACTATGAACGCAGATCGAAAGCTTTTGAATATTTTTAATTGTATCATCATGATTATCAGCCTCTACTCACTATTATTCTTCAGCTTATCTAATATCTGTTTAAAGCTCTGCTTCTCACCCTGCTGACTTTCTCTGATTATAACCTCGGATTCGTCTAATTCCGTAATAAAATTAATGTTGTCTTTTCCGATTGCAACTACCACATATTTATTACCGATTTTCACAATCTGTAATGCTTTATTCGGTGTGACACGATAGGAATCGATTACCTGGAAATTGCTTTTTTTCATCTGCCCGAGCTTAATGCCTCCGATCAATCTGGAGGTATAATAAGCTGCAACAAGAATGATTATTAGCAAGAACACTAATCCGACTAATTGCAGGATGCTGTCATAGGTAGATGTCCCTTGGGGCATCGTAGCCGAAGAACCTCCTGCAGCCGGCAAAGGGGTTGGAGTTCCAATAATTTTGTCTAAATCAAGGCCTTCCAGCAACATGATTCTTGTATTTCCATTCATACAAACTCCTTATAAATCCTCTTTTCAAGCAACTAAATACTACTATTATGTACCAATATAAAATTTTACGCAGTAACAAACTTGAAACGTGAAGACGCTATTACTTCACATTATTAGCCAACTGCTTTCTTTACTGCTTCCAATACACGATCTGCCTGGAAGGGCTTAACAATGAAATCCTTTGCTCCGGATTGAATGGACTCTATAACCATTGCTTGCTGGCCCATAGCAGAGCACATAATCACATTGGCACCGGGATCGGTCGCCTTAATCTTCTTCAAAGCCTGAATTCCATCCATCTCAGGCATTGTAATATCCATCATAACTAAATCAGGTTTGGTTTCCTGATATTTATCAACAGCCTTTAGTCCATTCTCGGCTTCACCCGCGATATTATATCCATTCTTGGTTAAGATGTCCTTAATCATCATTCTCATAAACGCAGCGTCATCACAAATCAAAATACTTTTCGCCATTATCTTTCTCCCATCTCTTATGTTTTGTTTTAAATCAATTGCTTTTGCTTTATAATTTCTGTTACTCGGATTCCGAAGGCTTCTTCCATTACAACTACTTCACCCTTCGCAACAAATTTACCATTAACCAATACATCAATCGGTTCACCGGCCAAACGATTTAATTCTATAATAGTTCCCGGTGAAAAGTCCAGTATTTCTTTAATTGATTTACTGGTTCTTCCTAACTCTACCGTAACCTCAAGCGGCACATCCATTAATAAATCAATATTTTCCGGCTGTACCACATTACTCATCATAGGTGCAAAGGATGTAAACTGAACCGGTTGAACATTGACATCCTGTATCGGCGCCATCATATACGGCATTGCCTGAGGCATTCCCTGGGTTGGATATCCCATATTGGCATAAGGGTTATAACCCGCGGGCTGCTGCGGCATCTGCTGCTGTTGTTGAAATGCTGCCGGCGATGGTGTTGCCTGTGTCTTCTTTGGCGTATTATCAACCTGTGGTCGTGTAGGGATATCTGGCTCCATTGAAGTTGCCTGTACAAATTGCTTGTATAAATCCCTTGCGAATTCATAAGGATACAACTGCATCAGAACACTGTCAACCAGATCACCGATCTCCATATGAAAGGATACTCGTACGAAGCTACCCTTAAGAAAATCTGCTATATTTTCGCCATTCATATTGTCATACAAATCAACCATCGATGCCGTAGGAGGACTTATAATAACCCGTTTTTCAAGCATAGAGGATATGCTTGTTGCGGCAGAACCCATCATTTGGTTCATCGCTTCACTAATTGCACTTAAGTGGAGGTCCGATAATTCATCGGAGATATTGGTACCATCTCCCCCCATCATTAAATCCGTGATTACCTTAACGTCTTTTTCCTTTAATATTAATATGTTGTTTCCGTCAAGACCATCTTCATAATAGATCTGAATGAACACACAAGGCTTATCGTAACTGTTTACGATATCCTTCCAGGTTGCATATTCAACAACCGGAGTAGTAATATTAACACGTTGGTTAACTAAAGAAAACAGTGTTGTAGCAGCTGTTCCCATGCTAATATTTGATATCTCTCCTATCGCATCCTTTTCAGCGTCGGTTAAAGTCTCCTTAACTATATTCTCCGAGCTTTCAGTACTAATACCATTTAGTAGTGCATTTATCTCTTCTTGAGATAGCATCCCATCCATAGTCTGTTACTCCTCTCCTCTATTAATCGATGAAATTTTTACCGCATAGGAACCTGAGGAAGCACCTGGAAGTGCGGTAAATTTATCTAAGTTACCGACATAGACGGTTAATTCATCATCCACCTTTGAATTTAACTTAATGATATCCCCTCGCTGCATATTCATAAAATCATTCACTGAAATCGTACTCTTTCCAAGTACGGCACGCAGTGGTACTCTCGCTTTCGAAATCGCAATTTCGATAATATCATGATATGATTTCTCATCAATCAGCTGCATCGTCGAATACCAGTATTTCGTATTTAATTTATCAATAACCTTTTCTAAGCAGACATAAGGAAGACAGATATTCATCATTCCTTCTATATTACCGATCTTAATATTCAAGGTTACAATAGATACCATCTCACTCGGAGATATAATCTGAGCAAACTGGGAGTTTGTCTCAATTCTGAGCAGTCTTGGCTGAAGCTGGATTACATTTGCCCAAGGTTCCCTGAGTAAATTCATACATACAATAAAGATACGTTCAATAATCGAAAGCTCAATTTCCGAGAAATCTCTTACTTTCTCTAATGGATATCCGCCGCCACCCAGCATACGGTCAACAATTGCATAACCCAAATTATCCGCCAGCTCTATTATGATGTTGCCCTCCAAGGGAGCAAAATCAATAATTCCAAGTAAAACCGGGTTTGAGAGTGCATTTGAGAATTCAGAATATTGAACTGCTTCCGAATTCATTACTTCAACCTGAACATTCTTTCGTAGGTATGCCGGAAGGTTTGTAGATAAAAGCCTCGCATAGTGCTCAAATATTATGTTCATGGTACGTAGATGTTCTTTCGAGAACTTGGAGGGTCTGGCAAAATCATAATTCTTGACTTGCTTCTCCGACGTCTGCTTATAATCATCTGCGTCTAATTCACCACTGGAGAGAGCCGCCAGCAGATTATCTATCTCATTTTGGGATAAGACATCACCCATTGTCATTTCCTCCCTAATAAACATGTCTTCCCTTTGAGTTATTGTTATGCCAATCAGATAATGGCAATTGCCCCTAGCTTCTAAGAATAAGAAGTTACCACTCCTGCGGATTGCTATGAATAATGCTAGTGCCTTCATAGAACCGCTCTTCCCATGTGAATTAATGACTTAATAATTCACATTTGTAACGCTAGTTACATAATAACACAAAATAGTGAGAAAATCATCATTTTTATTTATAAAGCAATACTACAGTTTATAGTATTTATTTCTTACTGTGTAATTAAATCACCAAAAGATACATTGATAATAAAGTCCGAATTAAAGTACTCCTGTAGACGGATAATAATTTGATTCTTTATCAATTCTTTATTTGGTTTAACCTCGTCCTTCGTATATTTACCAAATTCGTCTGACACAATCTCTTTGATTGTAAGTTCGTTATCAGACATTTTTTCAGATAAGACGGTATAATCCTCATCCTTACTGTTCATTGATATCGACACCTTCATAACAGCATAATGACTGTCACTGTCCTCGCTTTTCAGATTAATGGTAAGCTTATCGGGAATAGTATAAGTCGCGATATCGGATACTGAAATAACCTCCGCTTCCCCTCCCGGTGCTTCTAATTCCAAATCAACTATGGAATTCACTCGATCGATTAATTTCATGGTCTTATTAGCGGTAGGAACAATCGCAAAAATCAATACTGCTAAAAGTACGGCATTAATCAATGTGATTGCCATGATGATAACCGTTAAAATGTTCTTTCTCATCTTAAATCCCCCTAAGTATATGATATTGACTGCTGGTACAAACTATTTTCCGCTATATTCATTGTAGATTTTAATCTCAATTCTTCTGTTTTTGGCCCTGCCAGCTGCTGTTTCGTTACTTGCGATCGGATCATATTCACCGCGGCCGGAGTACTTGACATTGGACGGATCCAGTTTACTGTTAGTAATCATGAATTCAGCTGCATTTAATGCTCTGGCTGAAGAAAGCCAATTATTATCTTTAAAATCATCGCTTGCCATCGGTACATTATCGGTATGTCCGATCACTTCCACGGTGTATCCCTCAAACCTTAACAATATCTCACCAATCTTGGTTAAAATTGGCTTTGCAACATCTTTAATATCTGCTTTTCCCGAATCAAAAAGCACGGAGCCCTTCAGAGTTAATTGTACAAATTTATATTCCGGATCGATGCTTAATTCAACATAATCCCCCAGATTATACTGTTCTGTCATATCGGAGACTTCATCATACATTTCCTGGGATATCGATGTCATCTCCTCCTCGATTCGTTCCAATGCCTGATCCAATTCGGCGTCACCATTGCCGCCAGAGGTCTCCTCATCGGAACTCTGCTCGGATTGATTATTCTCCTGCTGCTTCTTATCCTCTTCGTCCATATCCTTTCCGGATTCAACACTGGCTTTTCCCATGTTGGTATAGTACTCATCTAATTCATTCATCTGAGTCATACCGGAGGATATCAGGTTACCTGCTCCGATTGAAGTCTGACCACCCTCGAATACACCAATAGAGTTAGCCATAGAGATTGCTATTTGTTCAAATTTTTCAGCATCAACATTTGACATAGCGAATAGCATAACGAAGAAGCAGAGCAGTAAATTCATTAAATCTGCAAAGGTATTTAACCAAGGGGCACCTGCACCTCCACCCTCATCTCTCTTCTTTCTAGCCAACGTTTTCACCGCCTTCTTCCTTCATAGCGGCTCTACGTACCGGTGACAGGAAGGATTTTAATTTCTCTTCAATAACTCTGGGGTTCTCACCTGCTTGAATTGACAAAAGGCCCTCAACCATAACTTCCTTTATCATGATTTCCTGCGCATTCTTCGCCTTAAGCTTAGTTGACACAGGAATACAGATCCAGTTTGCAATCATAGAACCGTAAAAGGTAGTAACAAGCGCTACTGCCATATTGGGTCCGATCGCTTTGGCATCATCCATCTTCTTAAGCATATTAATAAGACCGATTAATGTACCTATCATACCCCAGGCAGGACCCATGGCTCCAAGGCTATCCCAAAATGTTATTTTACTGGCGTGTCTAGCTTCAATGCAATTTAATTCTGTCTCTAATATACTTCGAACCAATTCGGGATCCGTTCCATCTACAATTAGCAGGACACCCTTTTTCAAAAATTCGTCGTCTATTCCATTGGCTGCCTCTTCCAGAGCTAATAAGCCTTCTTTTCTGGCAACATTGGATAAATCAATGATTTGCCTTATCGTTTGTTCTTCATTGGCAGGTAGTGTAGTCAAGATATGCTTAATGCTTGCAAGATTTCCCACAAACCCCTTTAAGCTTGGTGACATAGTGAGCATACAACAAAGTCCACCACCAATTGTTATGAATACAGATGGGATATCGACAAAGTTCATGATTATTGATATACTTGGCTGATCAACCAAAATACCATAAACAGTAACGATAAAACATAAAATTAATCCCAAAATGGACGCTAAATCCAAAATTGTCACCTTCCATCTACAATATTTTTATCACTATTTATTTACCACTCATTTTACAAATCTCGACCAAATATTTCTTTTTTGTATAATATTACAAGATTTTTAACCTCTTGTCTACTTTCTTTTACGATAATCTTGTTTCCGGAAGTTAAGGTAATTACCGTGTCCGGTGCCTCCTCAACCTTTTCAATCATGTCTGCATTGATAATTAATTTCGTATCGTTTAACCTGGTAACCTCAATCATTCCACAGCCTCCTTCCGTTTGTTTCATAGGCTGAGATTACGCCGCTAAAACTTGATAATTCCTTTGCTTCTTAAAGTTGACTTTTCTTGTATTTAAAAGGGGTGGCAGTTCTCACTGCCACCCATCATTACTGACATATGGCATTCCTATTCATACATCAGCCTTGTTGTTATCTCTTCAGATTAATCAATTCTTCTAACAAGGTGTCTGATGTTGTTATTATTCTTGAATTAGCTTGGAAGCCCCTTTGCGTGGTAATCATATCCGTAAACTGCTGGGATAGATCTACGTTTGACATTTCCAGTACACCTGTCGTTAAACTTCCGCCTCCCTGCGTAGGATCCTGTCCAATTCCGTCAAAATCACCGGAGTTCTGAGTAGCTGCAAACATACTGTCTCCCACTGCCTCAAGGCCTGCAGGATTAGAGAAGCTCGCTACTGCAATCTGTCCCAGTAACCGACTGTCACCATTATCATATTTACCGTAAATCTTACCGGAGGTATCAATACTAATTCCGGTCATATTACCCACCTGCTTACCGGCTCCTACTCCTTCTAAACTGCCCTTGGTCGCTTCCAAAGAAGAAGAACCGCTGGTGGAGTACATGGTTATGGTTGAAAAATCTATCTCAATCGAGCTAAATGGGCTATCATCTCCCGGTATTGTCAGGGTAAGGCTTTTACCCCCTTCCTCGTCCCCGATACTTACAAACTTTCCGGTTGCACCATTAAAGGTTAATAAAGAACCTTCATCATCGCCAGCGCTGACCGTACCAGTTTCAGTATTAATATCCAAACTACTCTGAGAACCAAATTCTAAGCCTGAATATCCTGTAGTTTCATAGGTTACTTCACCGGTTTCCGGATCTACCAGCTTCTTAAGGAAGATGGATTGTCCATCCTCATCCTTGATATCATTGAGTGCTACGGAGTAAGTATTCGTTGCATCTTCTGTTTGCTTTATGATCATATCCGCAGTATAGCTATGGCCTCTATTGTCATAAAAGGTAAGGTTGACTCTTTTACCGGTATCGGAGGTTAACTGTGTATCCTTACTGTCTATATTACCGGAGATGTAGATATTGGTCGTAGCTGCGGGCTCTGCATACAGGTTTTCCGGTGACATGATAGTCAACGGGGATACTGCGTCAGCAACTGTCTTGGTTTCATCATTCTTATCTACCTGCCATCCCATAACCGATGCTCCGGAGGGTGTACATAATGTTCCCTGCGCATCGACGTTAAAGGAACCGGCCTTTGTGAAATAATTTGTTCCACCACTATTTACTATAAAGAAGCTGTCGCCTTCAATCATAACATCAAAGGGGTTGTCCGTTCTTTGGGATGCACCTGATGTCGTAATTGCTGTGGTTATTGAGGCTACACTCGATCCCAGACCAATCTGCATCGCGTTCCTACCGGTGGTACCGGTAGCAGCATTGGGTCCGGAGGCGCTCTGTGTAGTCTGATAAAATACATCGGCAAAGGTTACGGAGCTTGACTTAAAACCGATTGTATTAACATTTGAAATATTATTACCTATTACGTCCATCTTTGTCTGGTGTACTTTAAGACCTGATACACCAGAGAATAATGATCTCATCATAACTTTATGACCTCCAAATTCTGCTTTCATCACAGGTATCCAATCTGTCATTCATGGATACCAAAGCCTCCATAAGGTCCGGCTCTACATGATTACTGCACCATCAATATTTGTAAACACCCTGTCCTCACCGTCATTCACTGCGGTTATTACCGTATTGTTCTTTACATTAACAATAAAAGCAAGATTGTCTACCATTACCAGGGATTCGTTGATTCCCTTCTCATTCGCTTTCTTAGCACCATTCTCAAGCCTTACCAGCTGATCATCGGTCAAATCAATGTTTCTGCTTGCCAGACGCTCATTTGCATGCTTCGAAAACTTAAGTTCTCCTGTTTCACTTACAGCTTGCTTGCTTTTTAAAATCTCACTAAAGGGCGTACCGCTTTGTTGCTTATTAATACTTGTTGTCGTATTCTTAGCGGCATTTAGCTGCTGCGTCATCTGTTCAATGGAAGGAAATTGATTTACCGGAATGTTCATAATGCTTCACCTTCCTTAATCAAATAATTTTCGCTGCCCAATTGCCTTATCAGCTTATTGAACTGCTGTTTGTGTTGTTGTTTAAATTGTTGTGTCTGTTGTATCTGTCTCTTCTGTTGTCGCTGTCACTTCGGAATTCTTAATCTGAACTGTAACCTTATCCTTTATCGTTGTTAATAAGGGATCATTAAAAGCCACGGTCAGCTTATAGGTTCCATTAATAAGGTTCGCAAAGGCTTTATTATTAATCGTCACCTTGTTACCGGTTAATTTTACCAAACTAGAGTCAATTACTGCTTCTCCGATTGCAATCCTAATATCATCTGCCACTGTATCACCGGAACCAAGATCCACATTAATGCTCAAATCCTTCGGATTATCTGCATCATACTGTAAAGCGGTTACCTCAGAAACTTTGGGAAGTCCTTGCTCTATCATGTAATCATCACTGAGCACCGTGTCCAACTGATCAAAGTTATATAACTTGCCTTCCACGGAGAGCTGTGTTTTTTTACCTGACATTGCTACGAAGTCAACCCTGCCTGTGATATATGAGGTATTGCCAAGCGCTGTTTCTGTCTTCAGCATTACTGTCTTACCCACCAAACTGAATGCCTGCGTATTATTGGTCGTTGAGCTTAAGTTCTGAAGCTGTTCCAGCTGTGAGAAGGTTGCCAACTGAGCTATGTACTCGGTATCTGTATTCGGGTTCAAGGGATCCTGATACTTCATCTGGGTTACTAACAGTTGAAGGAATGCATCCTTGCCCAGTTCATTTTTTGAAGATGAGGATGAGGTGTCTGTCTTTGATGTCGTCTCTTTCACAACGCCATCCTTCACAGATTGAATCAAATCGCTCATATTATTCCTCCTGTCCTATTTGCTTCCTGCAAATCATTCAAACTAACTTTACATGCCTACCTTTGAATAAGTTTGTGCCAAGTATGTAACGTCTCGTATGCGAGACGGTTTACACTTTGGTTACGTAGGGTACAAACTTGTACGTGTAAATTATGCTTTTCAATAATTCACACTAAGCAGTGTAATCAATCTGGCTTCCTCGAATACCGGTAATATCCTTGGATAAATTATCCTCGGTCTCTTCGGTCATGCCGATTGCTTCTTCCAAGGAAATCTTATTACTGTTATGACCTTGCTTTGTCTCTGCCTGGCCATCCGCACTTTCCTTGCTATTCTGCTGGGAGGTATAAGCTGCAACTGTTACTTCGATTGCCTCAACCTTGATTCCCTGTTGGTTCAAAGTATCCTTCAGTGTCTGTAGCTGGCTCTCAATTGCTTCTTTGCTGATTTCATTCTGTACCACAAACTGAGCTGTCAATACACCGTTCTTTGATTGAACCGACAAACTAACCTTGCCCAGATTCTCCGGGTTCAACTGAAGCTCCATAGAACTCTGCTCCGGTCTTATGGTTACTCTGATTCGTTCAATAATCTGGCTTGCTATTTCTCTGATTTCAGTTACTTGTACCAGATTTCCGTTAAAATTAGCTTGAGTGCTTGTGGAAGCTTTTGAAAGATTGTTTAAGAATACCTCAAACTGCTCAGCTGCTTTTAATTCCTGATTGTCACTCTTGCTTAAATCGGATTGCGTACCGGAAGAGCTTTCCTCGGCATCGGTTACTTTTAGTACCTCAACCTGGATATTCTTATCCTCATTATCCTTGGTAGAGTTAATATTATCCTCAACTTTAGTATCCCGGACATTGATTGCAGCTTCTGTGTCTGACTCTTGGTTCGTAACTAATTGCTCTTTTGTTATTCCTTCGCTAGTGGTAACCTGATTGTCTTCCTGTAGTAGTTTTGCTTTATCAAGAATACTCTTGATTTGCTCCGGACTTATACCGAGATTTGCATCTGCCATGAGATCCTCTACTGATTGTAACAGCTGGTTCATAGTGTCAGATAGCTTCTCATCGGTCAAAACAGCCAGAATATCCGTAGCTCCGCTATTTGCCAGTACTAACTGCTGTAAATTCTCAGGCTGAAGCAGATCCGCCAATACCAAGCCTTGTTCGGACAGAAGCTTATCAAACTCCTCCGAGGTCAGATTAAGAAGCTCCATTACCGTCTTCTGCACTTCTTGTAACAGACCGGCGATTTTCTCCAATGTCGCTTCATCAACAGCTGTCTCATCGGTAACATTGTCCTTCATAGCCTCCGTCTTTCCGGTATCCCCTGCCTTTTGCGTTTGGTTGTCCGCTTGTGCTGCAGCTTTGGTATTATCTGCTTTTGCCAAATCCGACGTGGTATCATCGGCCTGTTTTGCACCACCGTTAACTGCGTCACTTTGTTGCTTCTTACCATTCACTGTGTTTTGACTGGATACTTTCTTAGCTTCAGAGCCTTCTGAATTAGCGGCTAAGCCTGTTCCCGATTTCATGGTACTGTCAATCATCAGATCAAAACTACTATTGCTTTGCTTTCCTTTTAAAGTGACGCTTCCGGTTGCGCTGCCAAACAGGTTTACTGCCTGGGTCATAACGCCTTGCGTCATCATGCGGTCATCCTCCTTTCTTTAAGTTTATTGTAGAATCAATGAAAGTCCGCTTTGAACGCTTTCATCATGTATTAAAACCACCGTATTGACAGGTGTTTTTAATCGGTTCATTGTGCCAATTTCTCGGCATCCATGTCCAGCATCTTCTTTGTAATCTTAGCTGCTACGACATTATCCATCTCAGCCAGTATAGCTGCACTCTCAGTAGATTTCATACTAAGTAGGATCTGTGCTACTGCCTCCACATCAGCTGTCATGGTCTCCATAATCAGAGCGGCAGCCTCCGGATCCATCTTTCGATAGATATCCGCTTTTTCTTTGATTGCATCCGAATACTTAAGCTGTTCGATTACCTGTCGGTAAATCGTCTCCGCATTGGTAGGATTAATTGCTTCGTAATATGCTTTATATTCACTGATATCCGGTGCTGCATCATTAAACACTACTTTTTTATCGAAATCAAGAACCCTCTCCTCAAATGCAAGCTGATTCTCTTCAAACACCTTAAGTCGATTTATTTCTGCCTGAAGCTCGCTTATATTGGTGCTGCTATCCGCACTGTTCTTAGACATATCTGCGATTGTCTGCTCCAGTTCCTTAATCTTCGCCACCGCTTCCGGTAACGAGGTATATTCATAATTGTTTTCCTCTGCAATAACCGCATCTTCAACTCCCGGTAAAATCAGATTTATTACGGGCACATCCCTCAGAATTGGTCGTAATACTCCGGAACCAAAGCCGCCGACATCCATTTTTATTAATAACCCAAATACCGCGAGCCAGATAATCACAATTAATAATGCTATTAATATGGTCAAGATTTTACTGCCTTCTTTTTTATCATTCTCGCTGGCCTTGGCCTTATTCTTTTTTGCCATTATCTGTCCTCCCCATTGAACGCAGGTTTGCTATAATTAAAGCTGTTAAGCTCATCAACTTCCTTTTGCTCCTCAGCATCAAATTCCAGCATATATTCTTCCCATGCCTTCTCCTTGAGCTTCTCCTGTGTTTTCCTTTCAACCATGGCATTGCTAAGTCTTATTCTTGCAATTTCCAGTCGATGCGCTGCATTCTTAACGACAGACATTTGTTGCTTTATGTTAAGCTTCATAATGTCTATGGCCTGCTCACATTGCTTTAATTTGAGCAGATCCAACTTAGCGCTCCTAAGCTCTCGAAGTTCATTCTCATAGTTGTCCTTACGTTGTTTCATCTTCTCCAGCTTCTCTTCTTCCTTTGTAAGCCGAAGTCTTGCCATGCCGTAAGCTATCTTTGCCTGATCCTCCAGTTTCTTCTTTACCTGAAGCAGGTTTTCCATACTATATCGAAATTTTTTCATTATTTGTTAAAGATCTCCATTAACATTAGGATTTCATCCTGGAATTCCATTTTTGAATTTACATCCTGTTGCAGAAATGCATTTACTTCCTTAATCTTTGCTATGGCATAATCAATATCCGGATTGGAGCCGTTTTTATAGGCACCGATATTTATCAGATCCTCGGCATCCTGATAGGTCGCCAATACATTCTTCAGCTTACCGGCAGCCACCTTATGCTCTATAGAGACAATCGAGCTCATACAACGAGATATACTCTGCAGAATATCAATCGCCGGATAATGATTTTTATGACCCAACTTACGTGACAGCATGATATGTCCGTCCAAAATACTTCTTGCGGTATCGGTGATAGGCTCATTAAAATCGTCGCCGTCTACTAACACGGTATATAATCCGGTAATGGAGCCATGCTCCGAATTACCGGCCCGCTCCAAGAGCTTTGGCATCTCCGAATATACGCTAGGGGGATAGCCTCTGGATACCGGAGGCTCGCCGGAAGCAAGTCCGATCTCTCTCTGAGCCATAGAAAAACGGGTCAGGGAGTCCATCATTAGCAGAACATCCTTTCCTTGATCTCTAAAGTATTCTGCAATGGCTGTTGCCGTCTTAGCTGCTTTCTTACGAATAAGCGCCGGTTTATCAGAAGTAGCAACTACAAGAACGGAGCGCTTGATACCTTCCTCACCGAGGTCTCTTTCTATGAACTCACGGACCTCTCTACCACGCTCTCCGATTAATGCAATTACATTAATATCTGCTTTAGTATTTCTTGCAAACATACCGAGTAAAGTACTCTTTCCAACACCGCTGCCCGCAAAAATCCCTATCCTCTGTCCTTTTCCGACAGTAAGCAATCCGTCGACAGCCTTAACGCCCAAAGGTAGCACTTCATCAATGATCTTTCTCTTCAACGGGTCCGGAGGCGGCGCCTCAGCAGGGTAATAATGGCTACTCGAAAGCTCGCTATCGTCCATCGGATTACCAAGACCATCCAGGGTCTTTCCTAAAAGATTTCTGCCAACCGGAACCTTGAAAGCAGAGCCCGAATTCTCCACCAGACTTCCGATACCTACACCGGTCATATCATCATAGGGCATCAAGAGAATCCTATTTTCACGAAATCCTACTACCTCAGCCGGGATTTTATGATGATTGCTCTCACCTGTTATGTAACAAACATCATTTAAGTTCGCATTAGGACCGGAGGCTTCGATTGTAAGACCAACCATTTTCACTACTCTGCCAATCTCCTGTTCATAGGATTTATCCTGCAGCACTTTATATTTATCAAAATTAATTGATACCATAATTTCCCGCTTTCTTATTATATCGACAATATTCTAAAAAATCTAAATACCGGCGATTAATTTTAAATCCATTAATAAATTATTCAATTGAACATCAAGACTGCAATTGATAACCTTAAGCTCTGTCTCAATCAAGCATTGATTTTTCCTTAGATTTACATCCTCAATAATATATAAGGGCACTTCTCTTCCTATCGCTCCCAACAGCAAATTCTTCCGCATTGAGATATATTCATAATCTTCTTTTGAGACCTTTACGGTGTACTCATCACATTTATCCATATTCTTCAAGGCCTTATCCACCAGATATAAGATAACCTCTTCCTTGTCTTCAATCACTATTCCGGTTAGCTTCTCAACCAAAGCAGCAATCATTTCAACCATCTGTGGTTCCAGGGAAGCTGTCATCTCCTCATACTCAGCCTTCAGATGGCGTGCCTTATCATCATACTCTGCTTTAAGCCTATTCAGCTCCTTCTGGCTTTGCAGTAACCCATCACCATATCCTTTTTTCTGGCTTTCGGAATAAGCCTCCTTTTTGATTATCTCCGCTTCTTTTCTGGCGGCTTCAAGAATACGACCAGCTTCTTTTTTTGCATTCTCAAGGATAACGGATGCTTTCTCCGAATTCTCTTTGTCGATAGCTACCTGGTCTATTACAACGGCTCTTAAGCCTTCCACAAATTCACCGTCAACAGGCGGTAAAACAGCTGCCATTGCCTTAATTCTTTGTTCTTCAAGCTTCTTATCAATTCGCATATGCGTATCAATGGTCTTTTTGGATGTTTCTTCATATCGAATGGTATAAGCTTTAATCACATTAGACAATAATCTCGTCACCTCCACCTCTTGAAATAATAATTTCAGAGGAATCTTCCAATTTTCTGATAATATTTACAATCTTCTGCTGTGCTTCTTCTACATCCTTCAAACGTATCGGACCCATGTATTCCATATCTTCCCGGATCATAGAAGCAAGACGCTTGGACAGATTATTAAAGATAACATTCTGAACCTCTTCATTGGAGCCCTTAAGAGCAACTGCAAGCTCGTTATTATCAACCTCACGCAGAACTCTCTGGATGGACTTATCATCAAGACTTAAGATATCCTCGAATACGAACATCTTACGTCTGATCTCATCAGCCAACTCAGGCTCTTCTATCTCTAAGGTTTCCATAATATGCTTTTCTGTACCACGGTCTACGGTATTCAAGATTTCTACGATAGAATCCACACCGCCGACAATCGTATAGTCCTGATTTACCAAAGATGCTAGCTTTCGTTCCAAAACTCTTTCTACTTCCTTGATCACATCCGGTGAAGTGCGATCCATCTGAGCAATACGTTTTGCTACATCAGCCTGCTTATCCGGTGCCAGGGAGGAAATAATCGTAGAAGCCTGTTGTGGGGAAAGGTAGGACAAAATTAACGCAATGGTCTGAGGATGCTCGTCCTGAATAAAGTTCAACAACTGCGTTGCGTCTGTTTTCCGAACAAACTCGAAAGGGCGAACCTGTAAGGATGCCGTCAGTTTACTAATTACATCTCTTGCTTTCTCGACGCCAAGTGCCTTCTCCAGCAATTCCTTCGCATAAGAGATACCACCTTCCGCAATGTATTGCTGAGCCAAACATATCTCGTAGAACTCATCCATAACCTGATCCTTGGTTGCGGGAGAAATGCTTCTGGTATTCGCAATCTCCAAGGTCATTGTCTCAATCTCTTCTTCCTTGAGATGTTTAAAAATACTTGCCGAGCGTTCCGGTCCAAGAGAAATTAACAGGATAGCCGCTTTTTGAATTCCGGTGATATCACCGTCTTTTCTTGCCATGATAATTCCTCCTTAGCTCCAATCTTCATTCAACCAGTTGCGAAGCAGCTGTGCCACAGCTTCCGGTTTTTCATCTACAAACTTCTCTATCATTCTTCGAACCTCGGAGACCTCATTAAACTCGATATCCTCAATGGATTGATTTTCTTTCGTAGTGGCCAGCAGCTGTTCTACGGATAATTCCGGTTCAAGCTCCGTAACCTCAACAGGACCAACACCCTTAAATACTACAAATATCAATAGGCCTATAATGAGTACCGCAAGAATAATCTGCAGATAATCCGTCCAGCTTCTGATTGTCTCAGCCTTAGGGACAAATATCGGTTGTTCAAAGGCAGTTATCGAGATACGATCTTCCGAAATACCGGTTGCCATCGATACCAGGGTAAAAATTGAGGGGTCAACTGCAACCATCCTGCTTCCGTCATTCTGCAATGCATATTCTTCAAAAGAAATGTCAGCCAAGAGACCCTCCAGCTCCATTTCCTCCTCCTTGTAATTAATCACCTTGCGAAGCACGATGCCGATGGAAGAGTCCTCCGGAATGATAGCTCCTATTTCAAATTCCGTATTGGTAACCCGTTCATTGGGCAGATAATCAAATTCTTCTATCTCTACACTGCCATTGGTAGAGTTTGCATCCTCAAGCATATAATCCGTTTCATCATTAGAATCGGTACCCGGTATTCCACCGGAGGTATTGGCATTCTCCGAGGTATAGGTATAGCTATGACTATATAAACCCTGATCCTGCCCTTCTGCCGGAAGGTATTCGGTATACAGCTCCGTCACCTTATCCATATTGAATGTCAGATTAGGCATAATCTCGGCATCATCATAACCACTCTTAAGCAGTCCCATATAAAGGTTGTTAATAAAAGTATTGCGTAGTCTTTCCTTATAATCCTCGTTAGAATTAGCGCTTCCGGAGTATAGATCCTGTTCGCCGCCATAAAGCAGATTACCCTCTTGATCGGCAACCTTAATCTTGTCAGCTGATTTATTACCGATAACAGAAGCTACCGTTTCCGCTATAGTTTCAGCTGTCTGTATTTGAAAATCATCATTTACAGTCAACAAAACACTGGCACTTGTATCTTGTGCCTCGGTTAAGATCGATGTATTGGACTCTGTCGGAATATAATAAACCTGGGCATCCTCCACACCCTCCATGGTTCTTATGTAATTCCTTAATTGATTTTGAAGATAGAGATTTAGTTTCAGAGTACGGTCGCTGTTGGTTGTACTCAGACTATTGTTAAGAAGCTCATCAACGGTTAAGCCGGTAGACGGCATATCATTGCTGGCTAAGAGTAAAATCGCATCCGAATAACTCTTGGTATCTACTGATACCGTCAACTTGTCATCTCCAAGCTTATAAGTAATGTCCTCCGCCTTGAGAAGCTCAATTACATCGCTGGCATCCTTTGTACTTTCAGCAATCGTCAATACCTCATACTCAACCCTCTGCATCAGAAAAATCAACAGTGCAAACGCAAATACAACGACACAGAAAACGCTGATAATGATTGTCTTCTGCTTGCTGGTATATTTATTCCACAGATCAAGTAATTGTTTTGGTATTTCTTTCAATCTTTCTGCCATTACCTTATGCTCCTTAGTTTTTATTTAAGAATCCCTACTAGAACTGTAGGTTCATAATTTCTTTGTAAGCGTCTAATACTGCATTGCGAACCGCAACCGTATATTGTAATGACATATTAGCTTTTTGCTGTGCAATCTGTAAATCATGGGTGCTATCGGTAAGCCCCAAAGCATACGCAGTCTCCGCCTCCTCAGCCTCATTCGTATATGCATTCGTCTCCTTGACCATATTAACCGCAGCCTGAAACAGACTCTCAAAGGATGCATTACGGTTCTCAGATGCTGTAGACGCAGAACCCACATTATATTTACTTAAATCCACCAAATTACCGATTGATGTTATGTTCATAATTATCTCCATTTCAAGCAAATTATGGTGAAGCTGTCTCACTTCACATTACTGATATCTATTTTCCTACCTCAAGTCCCTTCAAAGCCATATTCTTAGTCGCATTGAAGGCTGTTACATTTGCTTCGTAGGATCGAGTCGCATCAATCATATCCGTCATCTCTTGAACCACATTCACATTGGGATAAGTGACATAGCCCTCTTCATCTGCATCCGGGTGAGAGGGATCATATACCTTTCGCATTGCCGATTCCTTATCCTCTGAAATCTGTGTTACCTTAACTCCGTTTCCGGCTGTTCCTGCAGTCTTCATCAGGATATCTCCGAAAGGGGTCACATCCTTTTCCGAAAACACCACTGTCTTACGACGATATACATTGCCATTCTCATCACGGGTCGTATTAACGTTCGCTATATTCTGTGAAATAATATCCAGTCTCAGTCTCTGCGCCGTCATACCACTGGCGCTGACATTCATACCATTCATAAAAGACATTTTATATCTCCTTTCATTCCATTATGAAGCCGAAATCTATCAATATAAGACGATCGCCTTCATAATTCAATAGTCAAATACAAAACATTAGGCCTTCACCCAGCCTCTGAGTAATCGGTCTCCTAATACTATTTTACTGACAGAACCGTACGAAGACGACTGAATTCCTGTGTCATCGAATCCATAAGAGAATAATAACGGATTTGATTCTCTGCTAAATTCGCAGATTCTGTATCAATATCCACGTTGTTACCATCCAGACGGAAGCTTAGATTTGCATTGTCCGTATATACAGTAGCGTCCAGGGCATTCAGATTGGCTTCTCCCACCCTCTTATCCAGAGAATTGTCTCCAAGTAGGGCCGACATCAGATAGGATTCGAATTGAACATCCTTCCTCTTATATCCAGGTGTATCAACATTGGCAATATTGTTCGATATTACTTCGTTGCGTTTCCAACTTGCATCAGCTGCTTTATCCAGCAAGTTTATGTAATTAAATGCGTTTGAGCCTATCATATTTGCACTCCTTCCCATATAACATTATTATAATAAATATTCAGAAAAACACAAGATATATTTGCAAAAATAGTAGAATTATACTATAACTTGTATAATGAAGGGTGTGCCTGTAATAAGCCGGAAGAAGAAATCCGCTTAATTTGTGCAAATATTGTCGTTTTTTGATTATTTATTTTTCAATAAACTAATATTTATACCGCTCATCTGAGATTTTTTATACAAATGTATTTTTTTCCCTTCCAACAAAAAAAGGATTTATGAGAATATTGCCCACAAATCCTTTTGTTTCCCAAATCCTTTTTACTGATTATTCAAATTCTTAAGCTCTTCAAATACCACATCATTCAATACCCTGATGTAGGTTCCCTTCATTCCTGAGGAACGGGATTCAATGACACCGGCACTTTCAAACTTGCGTAGTGCATTCACGATAACGGATCTTGTTATTCCTACTCGGTCAGCGATCTTGCTTGCAACGAGTATTCCTTCGTTCCCCTTTAGCTCTTCGAAGATATGTGTGATTGCTTCTAATTCCGAGAAGGACAAGGTGCTGATTGCCGATTTTACAATCTGAACCTTTCTGTTCTCTTCGGCATTCTCTTCATTAACGGAACGCATCATCTCCAGCCCGACAACGGTAGTGCCATACTCACTCAAAATAATGTCATCCAATGTATATTGCGGCCCATTCTTATATAAGAAAAGTGTTCCTAATCTCTCACCCGCGATATCAATCGGAGTAATAATTGCCTGATATGTGTCAACATTATCAAACTCAAAGCCTAAGGTTCTTAAATTCACATTCTCTTTTGTAGATAATATGTTTAGAAGTCTTTCATTTAACAAGCCGTCTATATGTCTTCCTACTGCATCCTTGATTAATTCCTTAATTTCAATGATATCACTGCGGTTCTTAACACCAAGCACCTTCCCCTTACGACTGATCACTAAAACATTGGATGTCAGAATTTCACTTAAGACCACACAGATGTCATTGAATACAACCTTATGCGAATTATTATTATGCAGCAGGTTATTAATCTTTCTTGTTTTATCCAGTAACTGTACACTCATTACATAGTCCTCCCAGCTTTCATATATCATTCCAGGTTCCAAAAACACTATGCTATCTCTTAAAGCATTCATGGAAGAAGACAATACAATTTAAGAAATTATATTCTACGAAATCATTTTAGATAATTTCCATTTGCTTCTAATTGTACTACCTTTTCAATTTTATCACATATTATCACAAAAAACAATAGGTTAATCCGTATTTTGACACACATTATTATATAATTTTCACTTTTTATATCCAATTTAGCGTATTTTCGAAAAAAACATTATATTTTGTCACAATTTGATAAGCCAACCATGTCTATGCTTCTTTCACCTTGACAAATCCACACTTATCATTTTCACAAACCAATTTATTACCCTTTTCCAGTAGAAGTCCACCACATTTTTCACAGCGAATGCTAGAGGGCTTCTGCCAAGTCATGAATTCACATTCCGGGTTATTGACACAACCAAAATACTTTCTACCCTTTTTCGTCTTCCTGACAACAACATCACTTCCGCAATAAGGGCAAGCAACTCCGATCTTCTCGAGGTATGGCTTTGTATTTTTACATTCGGGGAAACCGGGACATGCTAAAAACTTACCATGAGGACCGTATTTGACAACCATATTCCTACCGCATTCCTCACAGATCTCATCGGACACCTCATCCTGTATCTGAATTTTATCCAGCATGGTATGAGCCTGTGTTACCGCTTCTTCTAAATCCGGATAAAAATTGCTTATAATGGTCTTCCAATTTACTGTACCATCCTCAACACAGTCCAATAATGATTCCATATTCGCTGTGAAGTTTACATCCACAATAGTGGAAAAGGCAGCTTTCATAATATTATTCACCGCTTCGCCAAGTTCAGTTACATATAGATTTTTATTTTCCTTAATAACATAACGTCGTACAATGATGGTCGTGATAGTCGGAGCATAAGTACTGGGGCGCCCAATACCTAACTCCTCCAGTGTCTTTACTAGGGAAGCCTCTGTATAGTGTGCCGGGGGCTGGGTAAAATGCTGGCTCTTATCCAGGTTGGTCAAAGCAAGCTTATCTCCCTCCTTCAGATTATCAAAGGAGGTTCCCATATCCTCTTCCTCTTCTTCCGGTGTATAAACACTCATAAAACCGTCAAATACAAGCCTTGAGGCAGAGGAGGTAAACTTCAGCTCATTGGCATCAATTTTAATCGTAGTGGTTTCATATTTTGCCGGCTGCATACGGCTGGCAATAAAACGTTTCCAGATCAATTGATACAGACGATATTGATCTCGGTTTAAGCTTTGCTTAATCTCTTCCGGCGTGAACTCCACATAGGTAGGTCGGATTGCTTCATGCGCATCCTGTATCTTCTTTCCGGTCCGCCCCTGATTCTCTTCCAAAGCAACAAAAGCATCTCCGAATTTCTCCTTAATGAATTGCTTTGCAGCCTGATCTGCTTCGTCACTGATACGGACGGAGTCGGTACGTAGATAGGTAATCAAACCAACGGTTCCATGCCCCTTGATATCCACACCTTCGTATAACTGCTGAGCTAACTGCATCGTTTTCTGAGTTGAGAAATTTAATGCCTTAGCTGCTTCCTGTTGAAGCGTACTGGTAGTAAACGGCAGAGGTGCTTTACGGATACGTTCTGTTTTCTTAATCTCACTAACGACAAAAACAGCGTTCTCCAACTGCTTAACGATCTCATTCATCTCGGCTTCATTGCGGATTACCTTTTTTGTACCGGTAAGCTTAGCAATCAAAGGCTTCTTCTTACCTTTAATATCAAATTCAGCCTCCAGAGTCCAGTATTCCTCTGCAACGAAGGCGTTGATTTCGTCCTCACGGTCACAGATCAGGCGAAGCGCAACGGATTGTACTCTTCCGGCACTTAAGCCACGCTTTACCTTAGTCCACAGAAGAGGGCTGATCCGATAGCCAACCATTCTGTCGAGCATTCGTCTCGCCTGCTGTGCATTCACCAGATCCAAATCAATGTCCCTTGCTTGTTTGATGGAGGACTTAACAGCATTCTTCGTTATCTCATTAAAGGTAATCCTACTGGAATCCTTCTCTTCCAATTTTAAGGTCTGGAATAAGTGCCAGGAGATTGCTTCTCCTTCACGGTCAGGGTCAGTTGCAAGGTATACCTTGTCTGCCTTCTTAACTTCCTTACGAAGCTTGGCGAGCAGATCCCCTTTCCCGCGAATTGTAATATACTTCGGTTCAAAATCATTCTCTCTATCGAATCCCAATTGACTCTTGGGTAAATCCCTGACATGGCCGTTCGATGCAAGAACCTCATAATTTGCGCCGAGAAATTTCTTGATTGTTTTTGCCTTCGCCGGAGATTCCACTATCACAAGATATTTTGGCATTAAATGTTTCCCTCATTTCTATATTTAAATAATTCGCTATCTGGAAATCGATCAATCGTTTAATCACATGTAAGTATTTATGATACATAATTTTGTCTGACAGCCTGCCGGTCTTAATATCCGGTAATTTTTTCGGTATAATACATAAAAAACAGTTAACAGGCTTACTCCTGATGGGTTTGACTCCAAACATTAGAAGCATATACTATTTTACAATCTTTTTCAAGAAGTTTATTATTTTTTTTCAAAACGTCCATAAATTGTTCATAATCTTAAGAAATTAATATATGATATCTTTTTAAGATGTAACTCATTTTACCCTTATCTCGTTTATTTTATTACTCTTCAAACGATTGCCGCAACCTCCTCTCGAGACAAAATATATGCCGCTTGTGACGTGTTTAGTATTAATCATCCTAATCTTCACATGCCGCAGCTCGATACAACCGCGAACCCGGAAGAACAAGGTGTTTTCTCCAATGGGCAAACTTCGCAGTTCTTCCCAAGGATTTTTGTTTTACAAAATCCTTTATTCACACTAGTATCTTACAATAGTAATTTTTAATCGTCTGACGGATTAGACCTTGAAGCTCCAGCATTAATAGCTGTTCAAGAATAAGCTCTATGGGCAGCCCGGCCAGCTGTGCTATCTCCTCGATATGCTTTGGATCAGCATTAAGACAGGAGTATACTGCATTAGGATGTTCGTCCGTTAATCGGATATCCCTCTCCTGACCATTCTTCCCGAGACACACGGGGATTAGATCCTCTAAGATATCTTTCGGCGAAGTAATTAGCTTTGCTCCTAACTTGATCAGGTTGTTACAGCCTTCGCTCAGTCGATCCGTGGCTCTTCCCGGCAGAGCATAGATTTCTTTCCCCTGATCAAGCCCATAGTCAACCGTGATCAAAGAACCGCTTTTTTCTTTTGCCTCAATAATCACTATTCCGTCACTTAATCCACTGATAATACGGTTTCGCATAGGGAAGTTACCCGCGAGGGGTTTTATATCCGGTCCATATTCACTGATGATACCGCCCTCCCTCTGCATATCCATGTATAAATTAATATTATCTCTTGGATAGCAGATATCAATGCCGCATCCCATCACTGCATAGGTTACCCCTCCGGCTGTAAGTGCACCCTGGTGTGCATATGCATCCACACCTCTGGCAAGTCCGCTGATAATATGAACACCTTCCTGTGCAATAGCACCGGCAAGATACTTTGTCATCTCAATACCGTAAGGAGTGCATTCCCTCGCACCCACGACAGCAATAACCTTGTCTTCCCTCCCGGGAAGCCTACCCTTCAGATAGAGTGCGTAGGGGGCCGTGTAAATGTTTCTTAATTTATCCGGATAGGCTTCATCCTCTCTTGAGATAAAGGTAACGCCACTGCTTATCAGTCTATTATAATTATCCGTTATCTTTCTCTGATCCCGATTCGTAAGAATCGTCTCCAAGTCCTTGTCATTCATTAATCCGATAAAGGAGCCGTCTCTTTTGTGAGCATACAATTCCTCCCTGGATGCCCGAAATACCTCTTTTGCAGAACCATAAATGGCAAGCAGTAATTCTATTTTCTTTATTCCTATATTATTCAGATTAGCCAGCCAATACCGATAAT
Organism: Bacillota bacterium; assembly: GCA_023415475.1. Classification (GTDB taxonomy): domain Bacteria; phylum Bacillota; class Clostridia; order Lachnospirales; family Lachnospiraceae; genus Mobilitalea. The sequence continues at coordinate 38,127 of JAEZKL010000046.1, forward strand.
GTACCTGTTCCATAATCTCCATTCCTTTCTCACAATCTGCTTTTTCAATTTACACTACTCATTCATGCTGCCTAAGCACCACGAATTTTTTTAATCTAGTCGCCCCAGTATTTCTGGTCAATAGAACGATAGCATATCGCTTCGCTTAAGTGCTTGGTCGTAATCTTATCGCTTTGATCAAGATCCGCGATGGTCCTGGCCACTTTAAGAATCCGATGGTAAGCTCTTGCACTGAGATTCATTTTGATAAAGGCTTCCTCGAGAAGAGACTGCTCCTTCGCATCCAATTTACAGTATTTCTTAATCGTTCTGGGTGTGAGGTTCGAATTAAAATAGATATTCTGTCCCTCATACCGTTCCAGCTGCAGCCTTCTGGCAATCTCCACCCGTTTGCGAATCTCCTCAGAGCTCTCCTGCTTCTCCTGGACATTCAGATCCTTATAATTCATCTGCAATGCTTCTATACAGATATCAAAGCGATCTAATAAAGGCTGGGAGATACGTCCAAGATAGCGCTTAACCAGATTGACAGAACAATTACAACGGTTCCGGTCAGGGTAATAGCCACAGGAGCAGGGATTCATAGCCGCAACCAGCATAAAGCCTGCTGGATATTGATATGAGGTATTGAGCCTTGCTATCGTAACTGACTTATCTTCTAAGGGCTGTCTGAGCACCTCAATCGTATTCTTTTGAAATTCCGGTAATTCGTCCAGAAAAAGGACCCCAAGATGAGCCAGACTGATTTCTCCCGGTTTTGGTACACTGCCCCCTCCTATCAGGGCCGTCGTCGTGATTGTATGATGAGGGCAACGAAAGGGTCTCTTTGCAATCAATGCTTGTTGATCCATAAGACCGGCGATACTATAGATTTTTGAGATTTCCATGCTTTCTTCAAAGGTAAGCTCTGGCATAATCGAAGGAATCCGCTTAGCCAGCATGGTTTTACCAGATCCCGGCGGTCCGATCATAAGCAGATTGTGCATCCCCGAGACTGCTATCTCAATGGCTCTTTTCACTGCTTTCTGTCCTGCTACTTCCGCAAAATCCACGACTTCTCCTGTATTCTGTTCTGCAAACAGCTGGTTAATATCCACATGCTCCGGTGCTGCCACCGACTGATCGCTAAGCAGCTGTATCAGCTCCAACAGCGAAGAAACACCATATACTAGAATCCCATTGACAACAGCTCCTTCTTTGGCATTTTCCTTTGGAACGATGCACTTTTTAAAGCCCTGCTCTCTTGCGGTATATACAATAGGCAGAACACCGTTCACTTTATTTACTTTTCCATTCAAGCTGAGTTCCCCGACGATTAAGGTATCCTTAAGATACTCCTCGGGAAGATGGCCAAAGGCCACAAGAATTGCGATAGCGACGGGCAGATCGAAGGCCGTTCCTTCCTTCCGGACATCAGCTGGTGATAGATTCACCGTGATTCGCTTGGCTGGAAGCATATATCCGGAATTCTTAAGCGCAATCCGCACTCTCTCCCGTGCTTCCTTTACCTCAGAACCCAGGTAACCTACCATATCAAAAATCGGCAGACCATCGCTGACATCCGCCTCCACTGATACAATCAGAGCATCGATCCCATGGATGGCAGCACTATAGGCTTTACTAAACATATTTGCTCCTTTCATTGTCTCTCCACAATGAAGGAATCATTTGCTAATGCCAGTATAACAAAAGGATTCCCTTCTGACAAGCAGATTTTGGGAATCCTTTGAGTCACCTCTGATTAGCGGGTTTATTGTCCGGATAAGGTCTTAGTCTCAACCTTGTTAACCTGATACCCGGCGTCCTCTTTCTTAATACTGTTCTTCTTATTCTGCACCATGTTATCCGTAATCATCTCAACGATAAACATGATCAGCGGCAATATGATAATAAGAAGATACAGGTTACTGAAATCAAGAGTGTAGAAATAATTGATCAATAAGATTATGGTCATCATAATAACCAGGATAAATAGGATTAACAATCTTGAATTGCTGTTCTTCAGACGTGTAATCTCCGACTTAATCAATTCGGTCTGCTCTTCGGTATGATTCTCATGTACCTCATTTTTCAGGTCATCAAACTTTATGTATACATTATGTATTAATTCTTTTTTGCGTTCCTCTGTCAGATATTTCGTCTCAGATATATCCAGTATAATCTGTTCTTCCAGCTGTTCAATTGTAAACAGCATGTTATCTTCGGCACAGTACTCCCGCTTGATCGCATTTCTGATATTGTTGACAATCTTCATGTTAATCTCAATTTCCTGGATAAAAAACGGCCGGATTGCATCAATAAATCGGTTATTTGCAATATTAATAATACCGATGACCGCTTTGCTTCTATAACGGTCCATGAATAGCTTAATTGCAATCACAACAATGCATGTACCGATAATGGGTGCTATCCAATTAATCATAATATCATTCCTTAAAAAATTATTTATTATCTCTAACATTTCACTAGCCTCCTCTTTTGATACATAAAACAAAAATTATCGATAAGATAATCAGCTTAATCTTGTAGATTATACCACATATTAACTAAATTGTCATCCTTTGGTATTCCTCGCCACTTTTTCCTATCTCTTGCATATAATAAATCAAGAAAGTATATGGGTGATAATATGCGCTTTTGTGAGCTTCGTGATAAGGAAGTTATTAATTGTAGGGACTGCATCCGTCTGGGCTTTGTCTGCGATGTCGAAATCGATATATGCAACGGTTGCATTACACATATTATTATCCCCGGCCCCTGTAAGGTCTGGGGAATCTTAGGCAGGGATCATGAATACGTTATCCCGCGCAATTGCATTAAACAAATTGGAATTGATATCATATTAGTAGATGTGGAAATAGAGAAATGTCTTATCAAAATTATATAGTAATCAAATACAATTTGTATTACTATGATGATTTTTAAGCATTCATCAAGGTTTATCTTACATTTTACGATAATTTGTAATTATTTTCTTGACCGTTTTGGAAAACTTCAATATAATCAAGATATATCAAGAATTGTCAGACTGTTCTGCATCAGACATGAGATAGATTGACTTAAGTTTAGGAGGAGGTTACTATGAAGTGCCCGTTTTGTAGTAAGGACAATACAAGAGTTATTGATTCTAGGCCCGCTGATGATAATAATTCCATCCGTAGACGGCGCCAGTGTGATGAATGCCAGCGCAGGTTTACTACATATGAAAAGGTTGAGACGATACCGCTCGTTGTAATTAAGAAGGATAACAATCGTGAGCCCTATGATCGCTCCAAGATAGAGGCTGGTGTATTTCGCTCCTGCCATAAGAGACCGATATCCGTTGATCAGATGACTACACTTGTTGATGAGGTGGAGAACATAATCTTTAATCGTGAAGATAAAGAGATTCCGACTCATGTTATTGGCGAGATTTTAATGGATAAATTAAAGGATCTGGATCCTGTTGCCTACGTCCGTTTCGCATCCGTTTATCGCGAATTCAAGGATGTCAGCACCTTCATGGAAGAATTAAAGAAAATATTAGAGTAATGAATGCGAATAGCTTATAGTAACAATATCCTGTAATAGGATACATTAATATACCGGAAGAAGGAGGTATCGTAAGCGAGAACCTCCTTTTATTTGCGCGTAAGCAAAGTGAGCAATGTGAACGAACGCGGTTTGTTCACATTTGCAAGCTTGCTTGCACATATGCACGCGATATGTATAAAAGCTCACTCAAGCTATTGCCCGGGAGACGGCGAAGCCAGCTTAGAAAACTCCGGCTTCAAATATTGATCAAGATGAGTAAATGCTTGCTCGAACTCTGCATGATCCCCAGCATAATTAGGCACCTCTATGCTGATACCGATACTGTCCTCTGTCAGATAGCTATAGATACCCCATGGGTTGTTTGACCCAATTTGATCCGCTGATTGAAAGCCTGCCAACAACTCTTCGTCACTTATATGATTGATATAATCATAAATTGCTTCCTGAACCTCTTTTGTATCCTCCGGTTTACTCTTTAGCTTCCAGGTTCGAAACTCCTTTACGAAGGCATCATTTAAATTAATGATATCGCTAAGCCTTAATCTTCGGCTTCCTCTTTTATCAATATTTGTTGTATAGACCAGGTTACTAGGATGAGCGGAATAGATACTACTGTAATTTGCGCGATATAGTAGACTTAACCAGGCTTCTGTATTACTCTTCACTTCATAGGATACCGTAAGAAGGATTGGTACTACATTTGTAGAAGGAGGAGTCGGTCCTGGAAAAGGTTGAAAGGAGTATATCTGCATAATCTTATCAAAGTCCTCCTTGATGATCCAATTCCATTCCTCCAGCATCACAGCTGATCCCCCTGTTAATATTCTCGGATAGGTGGCATTAATTCCCTCCTTTTGTATTACTACATCCTCAAATTGCTTTAAGCTATCCTGTTCTGAAGCTTCCTCACTAATCAGGAGCTCATAATTACCAACCTCATATGCAAAAAGACGGCATATTCTCCACCCCAGGTAATTCCATAACAAAATGGAGATCACTAAAATAACCATTGTCGATAACATAAGCTTTATAATTATTAATTTCTGTTTATCAGTCATATCAGTTGCACACGCCTTCTCTAAGAATTACTCAATTCATGCTAATACAGTTTATTCAAAACTTATTTTCCCATGCCTCCTTTATAACCCCTGATAGGTATCCCTCAAGCTTCAAACCTACTAATTCTCCCTCTGCTCCCCGGAGGTCACCTCATAATGATAGCTGATATTTCAAAGCAAATCTCAATACAATACGGTATCCATAGCCTTTGATTAGGAATATGATAAATAAACAGCTTTAACGGAGGAATATAAGATGGGATACTATATTAATGTTGAGCCTGATGTCAATATATACGTTGAGGATTTGAATCCGGAGGGAGAAAAAACTATTCTGTTTCTACATGGCTGGCCGGGCAGTCATGAATTATTTGAATACCAGTTCGTTCATTTGGCAAAAAAGGGATATCGCTGTATCGGTATGGATCAGAGAGGCTTCGGGAAATCAGACAGACCTTTGATGGGTTATGACTACGATCGATTATCCGATGATGTTCGATGTGTCATCGATGCCTTGAAGCTTAACGATTTTACTCTTCTTGGTCATTCGACCGGTGGTGCCATAGCGGTACGCTATATGTCCAGACACCGTGCCTTTGGAGTTAAAAAACTTGTTCTATGTGCAGCCGCGGCTCCAAGTCTGATTAAACGTCCTAATTTTCCATATGGTGTAGATAAGGAAAGTATCGAAGCTATGATACAGCAGACCTATACGGATCGTCCAAAGATGCTACAGGATTTTGGAGCTAATTTCTTCTTTCAGATCATTAGTAAGGCGATGATGGACTGGTTCTTCCAACTTGGGCTGGCTGCTGCTGGCTGGTCTACCGCAGCGATAGAAAAAACCTGGATTAAAGAAGTATTGTTTACCGATCTGGAGCGAATCCATACATCGACTTTAATTATTCACGGTATCCATGACAAGGTTGTACCCTTTACTCTTGGTGAAATTCAAAATAAAATGATCCGTAACTCGATATTAATTCCATTTGAGTTCAGCGGTCATGCAACATTTATCGATGAAATGAATCGTTTCAATAAGGAATTGATGCGCTTTGTCGAAGCATAGCTCTTTTGAACCGGATAGGATATAAGACCACTCAATCAAGAAATTAAATCGATAGAATTTTGAAGAATTATACTGTATTTTTCTACCGCTTTCATTTATAATAAGGAGGATTGTTTATTTATTTACTATTGGAGGTAGAAGTATGTTATTCGGAGCACTAGAGGCCGGTGGCACTAAGATGGTTATGGCTATCGGTAATGAACATGGAGAGATACTGGAGCAGCTGTCTATTCCGACAGAGACACCGGATATTACCATGATAAAAATTATTGATTATTTTAAAGATAAGGAGATAGAAGCTTTAGGGATAGGCTCCTTTGGACCCATTGACCTGGATAAAGGCTCGATAACCTATGGAAGTATTACCTCAACCCCAAAGCTAGCCTGGGTAAACTATAATATCGTGAACGAATTGAAGAGCGCATTGCAGCTTCCGATTGGCTTTGATACGGATGTGAATGCTTCCGCTCTTGGGGAAGCCACATGGGGAAGCATGAAAGGCTTAAACTCCGGAATCTATATTACCATAGGTACCGGTGTCGGTGTCGGTGTCTATATGAACGGTTCTTTATTACACGGAATGCTGCATCCCGAGGCCGGCCACGTTCTTCTGAGCAAGCATCCTGAGGATACCTTCGAAGGGGTATGTCCTTATCATCCGAACTGCATGGAAGGCTTGGCTTCCGGTCCCTCCATCGAAAAACGCTGGAACAAAAAAGCATATGAGCTAACAGATAACTTAAAGGTTTGGGAGTTGGAGGCTTATTATATTGCCCAAGGAATTGTAAATTACATTCTCACCTTGTCACCTCATAAAATTGTACTCGGTGGCGGGGTAATGCATCAAGAGCAGTTGTTTCCGTTGATTCGTAAGGAAGTAGCCAGACTGTTAAACGGATATATCAAGACACGTCAGATGGAGGAGCTGGATCAATATATTGTACCTGCCTCTCTTAAGGATAATCAGGGAATCTTGGGTTGCATCCAGCTGGCTAAGCTGGAATTAGCGTATTAGAAGTATAACCGGAATATAACAATAGCATAGATATGTATTGCTTGCCCAATACTTATCTATGCATACTGTTAATGTTGTATATTCCCCATACAACCTATTATAAGTCAAGAGTCGCCCCTTATGATTCTTTACTAATTCACTACAAAAATTCTTTCACTAAAGCTTTGTAGCAGCTTATAATTATCGGATCCTATTAATACAATCTTTTCATCCTTAGCATAATTGTTCAGGAAACTCATAATCTTTTTCTGATCGTTCTTCTGAAAGCTTTCCAAAAAGGTATCAAGAAGGATTAACGTCTTGTCCTTCAGAAATAAGCTGATGAGCTTTACTTTTTTACGGTCAATTTCTTTTAAGTAATTAATACCTGTATTAATATAAGCAAGTAAACCGAATTCCTTCAAAAGTCCCTTCTTCCGCTCCTCATAGTTATCATCAAAAGCATTTTCCAAGGTGCCAAAGAAATCCAGGAAGTCATTCACTGATAATTCGGTATTTACAATTGAATTCTTAGTGAGTACAGCGATACTATCGATATATTCCTCATAACTACCCTTCATGCTTATCGAATCTAATACCACATCTCCTTCAAAATGCTCCAGCCCGGATAACAATGAGATAATTTCGTCCTTTTTATCACCATATATTCCGGCCAGGGTACAGTTATCAATATCCAATGATATGCCGTTCTTCTCCTCGGGATTTTCTATTATACTATTTATTCTAATATTAAGCACAATTTAATCTCCTATAGCCAAGGCTTTTCCAAAAACATGTTACAATAGATAGGGTATAATTACAATGAAACCTCATTATTCGATACTTTTTTAATATCATTCTGCATTTTTTACGAAGATGAATGTAACATTCTTGATAATTCGGTATTTTTTCTTTATTATTCTACATATCAGTATGATAAAATAGATCAAAGTGAACTACGTTCACGTTGCAGAGTGTTTTTTTATAGGGCATGTTTCGATAAGATTACGCCCATGCTGGTCGCACCAAAAAATGACTTATGCAAAATCTCTTTTGCATAAGTCATAGTGGTTAATATTATGTCGAATTGCTTATATTTGTCTATTTAATGTCACCCATGAGCTCCTTAATACTTACATTATCAATGTTCTCAGGACGTTTAGGCTCAAAAAAGATTAAGATACAATCACCTATTTTTGAAACAGCGAGAGATAGAACAGATAATGATAATAAAGAACTACACATCTTTGTTACTAATAACCTTGCTTTTTTCATGATTCTTATCCTCCTTAGGTAATTTATTATATGGTATTAAAACTGCTCCTTCAAGCAGTAATGCCATTGAAGCCACTACGATGTATTCCTTCCATTCGCTAAAAAATAATATTCCAATAATAACCAAAAAACTTTCTGCTATCATTATATATCGTGAAACCCGCCTATTCAAGTGTTTTTTTTTCGGGGATAATCGTCTGTTAGGATGATCGACCGGTGCAAAAGCAAATATCAGTATAATTGATAACAGCATGCAGAGGATAGCACCCACATACCACATGTTTGATCTGCTTATCAGTATTGACATATAGATCAGAAATATGGTTGAAAACAGCGACAGCAGCAAACATCCGACTCTTGTTTCAGCATGGAATCCACCGGCATATTTTCTAATAGGAGCATAGAAAGCAACAAATACGATCATTCTATCAGGTATCTTTAGTAAGATGGCAACAAGCGAAAATATAATCCAGGTAATTAAGCCGGAAATAAAGTTTTCCAGTGCATAAGCATATATTTCACGATGATCTGAATTGATTTTATTATTATCAGATAAGTTATTCAATACCAAATCAGCTATTTTACTAATCATTCGCACCTCTCCTATCAGTATCTTTGGATTTCATTTATGCCTGCGGATATTCTAAATATCGTCGTTTGACGTCTTTTGAATATGTTCGTCCTATCGTAAAGCTTTCGCCGGTTTTCATAATTAATTTATTGAGTTTAATCTCTTTCACCTCATCCAGATTCACAATAATGCCTTGACTAATTCGGATAAAATTAGCCTCTAATCTACCTGCCAGTGAAGTAATTGTTTCATAGACATTATGCCTTGATACTTTTGTTACTATAGCGGTTAAAGTATCAATTCGTTCGACATAGATAATATTGGATTGATTAATCTTCTTTTTAATATTATCCTCTGTGATAATGATAGGAGTTTGTGACTTCTGTTTTTTAATATAATTAACCTGTAAAATAGCTTTCTTAAATACACGCTCCAGACGTTCCGGATCAATCGGTTTGATTAGGAAGCTGAAAGCTTCAACAGTAAAAGCGTCATATGCAAATTCCCTGTGTCCGGTAATGAATATGGTAATCGTTCTAGGATGCTTCTTCATAATCGCAGAGGCTGTTTGTATCCCATTAATGCCACCCAGATCAATGTCCATGAATATGATATCAACCTCTTCTTTTTCAGCATATTCAAGTAATGACTCTCCGTTTGTGAAATCTAATACATTCGTATTAAGCCGATACTTTTTAGATAATTCCTTAATATAAGTACAGTTAATCTTTAACGCTATCGTTTCATCTTCACACACTGCAATCGTAAGTTTCATAAAGTACCCCCCTTATCGCTGATCATATTATTATGATATACACAGTTCTTTAAGTAGGTATTACAATGCGTATATTAAATACGTCTTCATCAAAATCAAAATTAATTTTTCCGTTATATTTATTTACGACATCAATAATATTCTCTGTCCCAATGCCATGTAGCTTCTTATCCGCTTTACTTGTAAGAAATTTACCTTTCTTTACAACCGGCTTCTCTCCAATGGAATTCTCACATTGGATAATACATCCGGATTCTGTCATTTGTATTGACATAGTAACAAATTGTGAATTGACAGCCTTCGAAGCAGCTTCGATTGCATTATCCAGTATATTACCAAATAATACACAGATGTCCTTTTCCGGCATATTAATATCAGAAGCAGCTATGAAGCTTTGAAAATCAACATCCAGCTCCTTCGCTTTTTCTCTCTTGGAATTCAATAATACAGAAAGAGCTTTATTCTCAAGAACGATATACTCATTTGCTACGGCAACATCCTGATACAGATCATCGACATATTCTCTCAATTCATCATACTTCTGTTCATAAACCATACTCTTAATCAGCCCGATATGGTTATTCATATCGTGCCTTAATTTTCTTAGATTATCTGTGATACTGATAATATCTTTACTTTGTTTCAATTCTAATTCTATTTGCCGTAACTTCAGTTGGGTTTCAATCTCTTTTTTTGATTCCTTCTCTATTTTAAAAATCAAAGAAAAAGTGAGCAAGGTTGTTAAGAAGATAACCACAAAGAAAAATAGAATTATTGTATTCAGATTAACATCTGTATTACCGAAATTTGAAAAAACAGCTACCCCGCCCAGAACCAGGACTATATTAAATGCGATAAGCGTAAATATGTTTTTAAAAGCAGTAATCTTAATCTCAAGCTTACCCTTTCTTCTCCGAATAAACACCTCAAACAAAAGTAAGGTCAATATTTTACTACCCATGCTGGCCCATAAATTTATGGTTTCATTGTTAGTAATATCATCTATTGAAAATCTTAATACAAAGAGAAGAAAGCCTAACGTTAAAAGTTCAACAATAAATATTCCGAAATAGTATATCCCCCACCAGATGAACTTCTCAAAATGAGCATTTTTAAAAAGAATATAATTTAAAAACAGAGTATAGATTGCTATAAATATTGAACCATATACTATATATTCCTCAAGATTGCCGATGGAAAACACGAAACTCTTAAACAATACAATCAGATAAATAGATAATGCCGCAAGGATATAGTATCTTTTCTTATACTTTGGATTAAGTGTACAAACCATTAGACGATACCATATTATTACTTCGATCAATTGATATATATGCTTAAGAATTTTTGAAACCATATCCATACTACACCTCATACTTTTATATGTCTTCTTTATGATGCTATCATAAACTAAATAGTAAATCCTTACTATAAATCTATCATATTTTGACATAATTGACAATTATCATATGTACCAAATATAAAATCACTTATCATATATATTTTCACGATAAAGGCAGAACTCCAAAAACGACTTATGGAGTTCTGCCCTTATCCTTACTCTATATGAATCAATTCATCCGAAGATGAAATGATTACCCTCTTATGATATCAGATAGTTTCTCATGTTTTTCAATGCTGATTTTTCTAATCTGCTAACCTGAGCTTGGGAGATATTTATCTCCTTTGCCACCTCCATCTGTGTCTTCCCTTCAAAGAAACGAAGTTTTATGATATTGTGTTCTCTGGCTGATAGTTTATCCATCGCCTCCTTCAGAGAAATCTCTTCAATCCAGTTCTCCTCCTTGTTCTTCTTATCACTAACCTGATCCATGATATATAAGGCATCTCCGCCTTCGACATAGACCGGATCATATAGAGACACCGGACTTTGAATTGCATCCAGAGCATATACAATATCCTCTTTGCTGATTCCTATCTCCGCTGCTATCTCGCTGATGGTGGGCTCCTTTTCATTCCGTTTCACTAAAGCCTCCTTAGCATATATGGCTTTATAAGCGGTATCTCGCAGGGAGCGACTGACCCGAATCGCATTATTATCCCTAAGGTATCTGCGAATTTCACCGATAATCATCGGTACTGCATAGGTGGAGAATTTCACATTCTGTGTTATATCAAAATTATCGATTGCCTTCATCAGTCCGATGCAGCCAATTTGAAATAAATCATCAACATTTTCGTTGCTTCCCGAGAATCTTTGTATTATGGAAAGCACTAATCTTAGATTACCCTTAATATAAAGCTCCCTTGCCTCCTTATCACCCTTTAATATTTTCTGAAACAATTCTTCCTTTTCAGTGTTTTTTAACAATGGCAATTTAGCTGTATTAACACCGCAAATCTCAACCTTATAAAGAGCCATATCGAAACCTCCGAATCATTCATTTTCTTTAT